>JAPKYJ010000018.1 GCA_026394375.1 Methanomassiliicoccales archaeon | reverse complement strand
TGGAACGCCCTATTAGGAGGAAAGAATTTGGTAGAAGTGGAAATGACCTTCGGTGTCCCCGACGAGATCGTCGCCGAGCTGAAGAAGAAGTATGCAGATGAGAAGGAGAACAACCTTCGTGTGACCAAGGCGAAGCCGTTGAACCCGCCCTACTATGCATGGGGGGACCCCCGCGCGAAGTTCGACGTCGTGAAGTTCGGCGGCAAGGAGTACTGGGTCTATAAGGTCACCAAAGGCAAAAACATGAACTGGGTTTACAGCCATTGAGCTGGCGAACCCACTTCTTCATCTTTTTCCTTTTTTCCAACTTACAATCACCTTTTTATCGGTCCTGCTTGTTGCTTGGTCTATCATGCGAATCGCCGTCCTGCTGAAGGACCATTGCCAGCCGAAGCGGTGCAACACCGAATGCCTCAAGTACTGCCCCAAGGTCCGCACGGGAGTTCAAACCGTGGTCATCGGGGATAAAGGCAAGCCAGAGATAGTGGAGGAACTGTGCGTCGGCTGCGGGATCTGCGTGCACAAGTGCCCCTTCGGGGCCATCAAGATCATCGGTCTGCCGGACGAGCTGGAAGGCGAGATCGTGCATCAGTACGGCTTGAACGGCTTTCGTCTGTTCCGGTTGCCCGTGCCCAAGTCCGGTTTGGTGACCGGCGTCCTCGGTCCGAACGGGATAGGTAAATCCACTTCGTTCCGGTTGCTCTCTGGCCAAGAGGTGCCGAACCTTGGTAATTACGAGAAGCCGCCGACCAAAGAGCAGGTGCTCGACCATTTTGCGGGCACCGAGCTCAAGGAGTTCTTGCAGCGAGTGTACGATGGCAAAGTGGCCACGGCCCTCAAGCCCCAGTACGTTGACAAGCTACCAGGCGTGCACAAGGGAATGGTGCACGAACTGCTGGACAAGGTGGCGGAGAGGATGACGGTGGGGGAGGTGGCGGAGATGCTGGAGCTGACAGAGGTGGTGAACCGGCCTCTGAGCGAGCTTTCTGGGGGGGAGCTGCAGCGAGTGGCCATCGCGGCGACCGTGCTCAAGGACGCGGACGTGTATTTCTTCGACGAGCCCTCCTCCTATTTGGACATCTACCAAAGGATCAAAGTGGCGAGGATCATCCATTCCCTCAGCCATGGCAAGCATGTCATAGTCATCGAACATGACCTGGCCATTCTCGATTTCCTGGCCGACAACGCCTATCTGGTCTATGGTAGCGAGGGAGCGTTCGGAGTGTATGCCCAGCCGAGGCAGGTGAGAGTGGCGATCAACACCTACCTTGATGGCTACATGAGGGAGGAGAACATCCGTTTCCGGGATTATCCCATCGTCTTCGAGGATCGGCCGCCGCGAGGTCAATGGCAGACGGTCTCATTGCTCGACTACCCAGAGATAGAGTGCGAATATCCTGGCTTCAAGCTGAAGGTGGAAGGGGGGACGATCCGGGTAGGTGAATCGGTGGGAGTGGTCGGACCGAACGCCATAGGGAAGACCACCTTCGTGAAGGTGCTGGCCGGAACACTGCAGCCTTCCTCCGGAGTGATCGAGAAGAAGGTGCCTGTGAGCTACAAGCCGCAATACATCAACCCGGAGTTCGAAGGCACGGTCAGTGACCTTTTCTACAATACGGTCAAGGACTTCTTCCACTCCAGTTTTTTCGAATCGGAGATCGCCAATCCCCTGACGATGAAGAACCTGTACGAGAAGCAGGTCGTCAACCTTTCCGGAGGGGAGCTGCAGCGGGTGGCGATTGCTCTCTGCCTGTCTCGAGAAGCGGATGTCTATCTGCTGGATGAGCCTTCCGCCTATCTTGACTCAAACCAGCGCATGGAGGCCGCCAAGACCATCCGTCGGGTGATGGAGAAACGGGGACGCAGCGCCCTGGTGGTGGACCACGACATCTACTTCCTGGACATGGTCTCGGACGCGATGATGGTATTCTCCGGGAAGCCGGGTTCGGAGGGTCTTGGCAGAGGGCCGTTCGAGATGCGCCGAGGCATGAATATGTTCTTGAGCGCTGTGGACGTCACTTTCCGTCGGGACAACGACACCAACCGACCGCGAATAAACAAGCCCGGTTCTCGCCTGGATAAGGAGCAGAAGGAGAAGGGCGAATACTACTACTCTGTCTGATCGCTCTTGAGTTCAGGAGGGCAGAACTCTGGCTTGCGCTTCCTCCTGCGTCGGTGGATGAAGAAGTAGATGATCGCTACCAATACCGCCAGCACCACCACCACCTCGAAGCCTCGGAACGCCCCTTCGATGCTTTGCCAGTTGGCTCCCAGCACGTAGCCGAGATACGTGAGGAAGAGGCACCAGGGCAGCGAGCCGATCGTGCTCAGGACAACGAACCGCCAAAAGGGCATCTTCGCTATGCCAGCTGGCAGGGATATGAAGGTACGAACCACAGGCAGCAGCCTGCTACCGAACACGGCCACATCGCCATACTTCCGGAACCAACGCTCACTGTTCTCGATTGACCTCTCACTGAGCAGCATGTACTTGCCATAACGGCAGATGAAGGCCCGCCCTCCGTGCTCTCCCACCTTGTAGGCGACCACCGACCCGAGGGTGCATCCCAGCGTTCCCATGAGCGTGACCAGGACGAGGTCCAGCTTGCCCTCGTACGCCAGCCAACCGGCGAAGGGCATCACGATCTCGCTTGGCACCGGTAGGCACGCGCTCTCCAATCCCATCAACATCACTATGCCCGGATAACCGAGGCCTTCGATGATGTCCTTGAGCACTTGCACGCCCCAGGCGATAAGGTCCATTGTGGCGGTGTAATGTGATTCCCACTTAAGCAATTTCGGCGTTCGCTCTTCTGGCCTTCAGGTAGGCAAGGGATTGGGGCGAATGCTTTTTAATGTGGTAGCCTTTTCCTCACCCAGATGCCAAGCCGGGCCGATCTGCACGTGCATACCAAATATTCTGGACTTGCCCGCCTCGGTTTCTTGAGATTCCCGGAGTCGGTGAACGAGCCTAGGGACGTGGTCAAGCAGGCGAACAGCGCTGGCCTGCAGGTGGTCTGCATCACCGATCACAACACCATCCACGGCGGTCTCAAGGCAAGCGAGACGGCCAAGGACTTCCCAGGGACGGAAGTGGTAATTGGGGAAGAGGTCAGCTCCTCGGACGGCGAGATCATCGGCCTGTTCCTGAACGAGGACGTGCCCAGGGGTTTGTCCGCCGCAGAGACCATCCAACGCATCCGGAGCCAAGGAGGTTTGTCGATCGCTCCGCACCCCTTCAGCATGCACGTGCCCGCCCTGGGTTTGAAGGTTGACCAATTGGACCTGGATGCGTTGGAGATCCTCAATGCAGGCCATGTGGACGGCTATGCCAACAAGAAGGCGGCCGACCATTGTCGCTCCGGCAGATGGGCAAAGGTGGCAGGCAGCGATTCGCACGCCCTCAACACCATCGGCTGCGCCCACACCATCTTCGAAGGTAGCAGGGCGGAGGACCTGAGGCGCGAGATCCTGGCCAAGCGCACTGACGTGGGCGGAGAACCGATGCCGATGTACAAGGTGGTGGCATGGAGCATGGGAGTGACCCTTGCCTCCGACCGTCTGATCCTCCGCTCATTCTTTGGCGGTCTAGATGATAGTGACAGCTTCAACCCCACCCTGAACAAGGTCAAGGAGATAGGTACTGGCAAGAAGCTGCTGGCCCTGATGGGTTCGCTCATTTACTTCACGCCCCCCGTACCATTCCTAGTGGGAATGATCGGGCAGAGGCACGTGCGAATCATGAATAGCGTGCCGGTCCACGAGGAGAATGGCTCGCGCGGCCTCCTCTGAGCGATCCTACCTCGAACGCTCGTGGTGGTGCTCTGGGTCCATGAGATTGGCGAAGGCATTGACCACCGCTTCGCTGAGCGCCGGATGTATGACCTGACTGCGAGCGATCGGGGTGTACGTCTGGTCAGCACAGTTCATAAGATAGACGATGGGTTGCAACAGTATCGAGGCTTGCGGCCCGACGATGCTCGCTCCCAGGATGCGCAATGTCTCCGCATCCACCAGGACCTTGACGAAGCTGTCCTCGTCCCCCATGGCGTAGCCTTTGGCGCAATCGCGGAACTTGCTGAAGCCGACGAAGTACTTGCGGCCACGCTTTCTGGCATCCGTCTCGATCATGCCTACGGAAGCGACCTCGGGATAGGTGAAGACAGCATGAGGCACCGCGTGCTCGTCCAGCTTCACCTTCACCTTGCCGAAGGCGTTGAACCAGGCCACGTCCGACTCGTAATTGGCGGTATGGCGGAACATGTGGCGTCCGATGACGTCCCCGAAGGCCCAGATGCCAGGCACCGAGGTCTCCAGGTACTCGTTCACCACCACGTAGTTCTTGGCGTCGGTCTTGATGCCCGCTGCGGATACGTTCAGCAGGTCGGCGTTGCTCTTCACTCCGGTGGTGAGCATGATCTCCTCGGCCTGCACCTGTTCGATCTTGCCTGATGCTCGGTCAAGGAATCGGACGGTCTTCCCTTCTTCCACACGCCGAACCTCTAACACATCCCGGTTGGTGCGGATCTGAACGTGCTCTCCCATTTTCGTCGCCACCAGATCGCTGACCTCTGGTTCCTCCCTAGGCAGGAGCGCCGGGTTGTGACCGACTATAGTGACCGCCGTTCCCAGAGCGGAGAAGAAGTGCCCGAACTCGCAGGCCTTGTGGCCCCCACCCAGGATGACCAGGCTCTTGGGTAGCCTGTCGATATCGAAGACGGTCTCCGATGTCAGGTAACCGGTCTCCGCCAGACCGGGTGTGTCCGGCACTGAGGTGCGAACGCCGCAGGCGATCATGATCTTGGGGGCGCGAATCTGCTCTGCCCCCGCCTGAAGGACCTTCGTGCCGACGAACTGCGCCCGCAAGTGGTAGAAATCCAATCCGGTATCTTGAGCCACCCCAGCCTCCATCTGCTTTCGGTCTTGGAGCACCAGGCTCCACATGCGCTCCCGGATCAGCTTGAAATCCACGCTCTCCACCCGGGCCATAACTCCGATGAGCTTGCCGTCCTCGATCTCCCTTATCAAGGTGGCGGGTTCGATCAGGATCTTGCTGGGAATGCAGCCCCGGTTGAGGCAGGTCCCTCCCAAAGGCCCATCCTCGACCACGGCGACCTTGAGATTGTGGCTCCGGGCCTTCGCGGCCACGTTCATGCCCGCGCCTGAGCCTATTACGATGAGATCATAATCCTTCATCTGGGAACGCTCCGGGCGACTATTGGAGATTGGTGGTCTTAATGACTCTTCGTCTCGCCGAGGTCAGAAGAACTCCACGCTGTTGCTCCCCGCCGCCTTGGCCAGGTTCTTTGACAACAGACCGGCCTCCATCCAGGCAGCGCAAAAGACCGCTGCGGGAACCAAGCAGGTGGCGCTCATCCTGGAATGCTTCACGCTCTCCCACACTTTGCTGTTGGCTTTATCCGTGAGGTCCGCTATTGAGAGCGTTTTGATCATTTCGACGAACTCCTTGACGTTGTCGCATTTGGTCTCCGCCGTGACCTCGAAGTTGCCGTCCGGAAGCATGACCACCTCGATCAGATGGACCTTGCCGCACACTTTCATGTTTACCTTGACCTGAGATGACATTCTTACTCCAGAATGTTGTTACGCAAGAAAATCCTTTGTCCACTCATTCTCTCATCTAATTAGTCAGAATTCTAAAGCCCGAACCTCACCGCATCCCGATACGTCCTAGACCTCTGCCTGATGTTCAAATGAATTGTCCGTATGGATGAGGGAATGATAGCCAGCAGGCTCACGGATGGCATAAAGGGGTCGAATATCCAGGAGTAATGTGTAGAAAGACCCATGCTAACATAGAAGAAGAGAGGTGTTGGACAAAAAAAGAAAAAAACAATCAAAGGGTTTATTGGCCCAATGCTTTTTTTAATTGAATCAGAATAATTGTCTGGCTAATAAGTGGGAGCGGGCGAGCGGGGATTCGAACCCCGGACCTGCAGCTTAGGAGGCTGCTGCCATATCCAGTCTAGGCCACTCGCCCTGGGAAGATAATGATCTGGAAAAGACGAGACCAGGGAAAGAAAAAGAGATCACTGGACCGGAAGCTCTTCCGGCTCGCGCTCCTCCTTACCCTCTTCCACCTTCTTCTCCTCGTCCTTCTTGATCTCCTCGTCCTTCTTGACGTACTCTTCGATGAAGCGAATGGTCTTCGCGCCAAGGGCTTCGCGCAGGTCGGCCACGATCTTGTACTTGACCAATACCCATTTCTGATCGTACTTGCAGACGTCCGGCACGACGATGTTGAAGCTCTCCCCTTCAATGGTCGGGACGAAGCCGTTCCCGGTGCCGTAGTCCATTTCCAGGAGCGCGA
Source organism: Methanomassiliicoccales archaeon (assembly GCA_026394375.1). NCBI lineage: Archaea > Methanobacteriati > Thermoplasmatota > Thermoplasmata > Methanomassiliicoccales > Methanomassiliicoccales archaeon. The sequence continues at coordinate 49,635 of JAPKYJ010000018.1, read as the reverse complement.
GCACCTTCTCCGCGTCCTCGATCAGCTTGCAGGTGACCTTGAACTTGTACTTCAGGCTCTTGCCAGCGAAACGGCGGTTGAAGTCCACCCGGACGATGCGGGGGGTGATGCCGGTGATGATCCCCACCCGGTTCTTGATATTGACATCCATGCCGATCTTCGGTTCGATCTCCTGGCGCAGGAATTCGCGCACCGGGATCTGTTCCACCAGCTTGGGGTCTCGGGGGCCGGCAGCCTTCTCCGGGGCGATATCGACCTCACGCTCCTCATCCACGTAAGAGTTCATGATGGCCTCGTCCAGTCCTTCGAACAGCCGGCCGGAGCCGACCAGCACCGGGATCGGACCGTAGGTGACGTTCTCGTTGAACAGCCCGCTCTCCTTCGCTACCTCGGCGATGGAGGTGTCGAACATCTCGTTGCTGTCAGCGATCCAAGCACTGTATTCCAGGCGGACTATGTCTCCCTTGTTGATCTTGATGGTCTTCTCGATCTTGTCATCGGACATAAGCTTCACCAGTAGGGGCTATTAGGCAGGATTCGTCATTTGTTAATCGCTCTTATATCTTTTGGTGCTTGGCCACCTTCTTTCAGATGGCTGTGAGCGAATCCACCTTCTTGCGGTCCAGGACCTTGATCAGCTCTTTGACCGCCCGAAGTCCACCCTCTACGTCCACCATGTCGATGACGCCCACGTGGGAATGCATGTGCCTCATGGCCACTCCGATGACGATGCTCGGGCAGCCGATGTTGGACTGATGGATCTGCCCCGCGTCCGTTCCCCCTCCGATGGTGTGCGTCAGCTGGTACGGTATCTTGTTCTTCTCACATACGGAGATGGCTAGCTCCTTCAGAGGCTGGTTCGGGATCATGCTGGCATCGAATGTGGTGATGGCGATGCCCTCGCCCATTTTGGCGGGGGCCATATGCGGCTCGATGCCTGGCACATCACCCGCCACGTCGACGTCGAGCACGATCGCCACGTCAGGCTTCACATAACTTGCGGCGGTGCGCGCACCCCTGAGGCCAACCTCTTCCTGGACCGTGGCGGCAGCGATGACTCGATTGGGGTGTTTGACCTTTCCCTCTTTCAGCTCGCGCATCAGCTCTGCGGCCATGTAAGAAGAGATACGATTGTCGAAGGCCTTGCCGAAGATGAGCGTCCGTTCACCGTTCCCCTTTCCATCCTTGAAGGCCTTCTTGGTGATGCTGTAGAAAGAGGAATCCGGGACGACCGCGTCCCCGATGCGGATGCCCATGGCCTCCGCCTCCTCTCGGTTCGACGCTCCCACGTCGATGAACATCTTGTCCTTGGTTATGACCTTCTTGCGGTCCTCCGCGTCCATGACATGGGGCGGCTTGCATGCGACCAGACCGCGCACCATGCCTTTTCTCGACATGATCTTGACCCTCTGACCCAGAAGCACCTGATCGAACCAACCCCCAAGCTGATGGAAGCTCAGGTATCCTATGGGGTTGATGGCAGTTATGATGAACCCGATCTCATCGATGTGCGCGGGGATGAGCACGGTCGGACCTATTTTGTTCCCGACCCTCTCGAAGAACAGGTTGCCGAGCTTGTCGTTGTAGATCTTGTCGGAGTATGGGGCCAGGTATTCCTTCATAAGTAGGATGGGCTCGCGCTCGAAACCTGAGGGACCGGAACTGTTGCATAGCTTCTCCAGAAACTTCATCGCTTTGCTGTCCATCTCGAATCATCTTCCGTTGCGAATATGGCGGGGAATGCGAAGCCACCGGTAATATACCTTGCCAATGTCAATAACTGGCATGCTTGCATGACTCTCCTGTATTGGAGAATCCAAGGGACCTAGACAAGAAAAATGATAAATCCCTGGTGTCGCCTAGGAGGCGACAAGGCCACCATAGCTCAGTCTGGCAGAGCGGCTGACTTGTAATCAGCAGGTCGGGAGTTCAACTCTCCCTGGTGGCTCCATCACCTTCAATCGATTCTGGGGAACGACACACGAGCAATGAGGAGGTAGAAGCGAACAGGAGGCATTGGGACGAAGTGATCGCCGTTCATGTTGCGCGCTCGCAAACCTTGAGAATCAGAGAGATTCAATTCATCCAAACCGTGTCTTCTGGACAGAAGCCGACCTTAATGACCAGAATCCTGAATGCAGAATCGATGATGGGGTTCCCATGCACGTCGCCCGGCTCGCAGACCAGCACGTCTTCGGGCTCCATGATCACCGCCTTCCCGTTGATCTCGAACAATGCCCGGTCCAGAGCGAAGAATATCTCCGTGGTGTGCTCATGGTAGTGCTGCGGGACCTTTTCGCCTGCATGGAACCTGACCTCCTGAATGAAAGAACCAGGGATGCCGAGCTGCTTCTCCTCTAGAAGCACGCGCTTGTCGTAGCCTTTGCCCTCGGCCCACTCCCTCTTCGCGGAACGGTAGAGCTTCATCCCGCTCCGCTCACGACCTTCCCTTGGAAACGTCTCGTATCGCGCCCTCCAGGATGTCCACGCCCGTGTCAATCTGCTCCAAGCTCGTGGTCAGCGGTGGTATGTAGCGGATGGCGGACCGGCCGCAGCCGAGAAGGATCAGGCCTCGCTTGAACGCCATGTCTTCGATCTCATCTCGCTCTTTGACAGCGTACTCCTTGGTCTTGCGGTCCTTGACGAACTCTGTGGCCTGCATCAGGCCGAAGCCCCGCACGTCGCCGATGATCTCGTATCTATCCTTCAGCTCCTCAAGGCGCTTGCGCAGGTGCTTCCCCTTCTTCTCCGCCTGCTTGATGAGCCCTTCCTCCTCGATGACATCGAGAGTGGCCAGAGAGGCTGCGCATGCCAGGGCGTTGCCGCCAAAGGTGTTGGAATGTGCCCCTTTCTTCCCCCAATCCAGTTCCCTGCGGAAGATGGTGGCGGCGATGGGCAGGCCCGAGCCCAGGGCCTTGGCGGAGCACAGCACGTCCGGAACGACCCCGTGATGCTCGATGGCCCACATCTTGCCCGTCCGGCCGATTCCAGCCTGCACCTCATCATCCACAAGTAGAATGCCGTGCTTCTTGCACATGAGGGCCATGTGCTGCACGAACTCCTTCGGCGGAACGATGTACCCTCCTTCACCCTGGATCGGCTCCATGAACAGCGCGGCGACCTCCTCGGGCGGGAGCATGGTATCGAAGTAGACCTCTTCCAGGATCTTTCCGCACCAGATGTCACAGCGGGGATACTCGAGATGGTAGGGGCAACGGTAGCAGTTGGCGAAGGGGATATGGGTCACACCGGGCACCTTGGGGAAGTAACGCTCCTGCTGCACCCTCTTGCTAGCGGTGAGCGATAGCGCCCCGAATGTGCGTCCGTGGAACGCCCCGAAGAAGGAGATGTACTGTTTCCGCTGCGTGGACCAGCGGGCGACCTTCATAGCCGCCTCGATGCTCTCGGCCCCGGAGTTGCTGAAGAATACTTTCTTCCTCTCGCTTCCCAAAGAGATCGAACAAAGCCTCTTGGCCAGTCTCGACTGGACGTCGTAGTAGTAGTCGGTGCCGGCGAAATGGCTGAACTTGGCCAGCTGATCGCAGACCGCCTTGGTGACCCGCGGATGCGAGTGACCGACGTTCAGCACCGCCACGCCGCTTGCGAAATCCAAGTAGCTGTTGCCGTCCACGTCCCAGACCACTGAGCCTTGAGCTCTCTCCACCGCCAAAGGAGAGGCTTTGGTAGAGGTAGCGAGGTACTCCGTGTCCACGCTGATGATCCCTTTCGCCCTCGGGCCTGGGGGCTCTACCTTGATGTCTGGAACCTTGGCCATGGTCATTCCTCAACGCTGACAATCTCATGCCATTGCGGCTATATGATGCTTGTCGAATATTCGAAAAACGCATGGCTCTGCGCGGAATGCCAGAGGAACCGATGTCCGCTGAGTGTCAAGAATGCCCTTCGAAAATCGTAACTAGCTGCGAATTGCGCAGAGCCTACTCTTCCGTGTTCTCCACTTCTTCCGCGGACTCGATTATCTTGGTTAGAAGGGAATAGCCACAGATCATGTCCGCCTCGTTGACGATGAAGATGGTGTCGGTGTAGCAGCTGACCGTCTCCACCACATTGACGTTGTTCTCGGCCAGGTTCGAGGCCAGGAAGGCGAAGACCCCGCTCGTCTCCACGATCCGTTCTGGCGATTTGACCGTGATCTCGACCAGGTCCTGCCTGACCTTGAGGACGTTCTCCCGGCCGACCGCGTTCACCACTTCGCTCTTCAGCTTCTCGTCGGCGATGATCGTGATGGCCTGTGCCCCCTGGATCACCTGCATGATGGCCTTCTCGTTGATGAGCTTCTGGAAGACCGTCCCGAGACGCTGCAGCACGGTCCAGTCGTTCTTGGCGGTGACGATGCAGATCTTGGTCTTCACCTCCAGGCGGCTGCCGGCCAAGATGCGAAGGATGTCGCGCTCGTGGTCCCGCTTGGCCAGTTTGACGGCGTAGCGGCGGCAGGCGATCATGACCGCCTCTTCGTTCTTGATACCCCGGTCCTTCATGATCTGGCGAGCGAGGGATGAGTAGTTGATGAGGTCCTTGGAGATGCAGTCCTTGATGGAAGGATGAGCGTCGATGTAGGCGCGCGTCCGCTCGGCTACACTTTCCTTCTGGGCCTGCTCCTTCATAAGGAGAGAACGAAAAGAGTGACGGTATTAAAGCTTTTACATCTCCCATTCACGGCCTGGTCAGGAAGGATTCCAGGGTCATGTTGAAGGCCTTGATCGATTGATCGCTGATGATCAATGGAGGCACGAGCCTGATGACATTTCCATGCACCACATTGACCAGCTGCTTGCGCCCGAAGGCGTACCTTTGCAGCTCCTTTGCCCGTTCGCCCTCCATCTCGATGCCGATCATCAGGCCCTTTCCACGCACCTCTTTGACCATTGACTTGTCCTTGGCGATCGAGCGCAGCCTGGCCATCCATTCCTCGCCTTTGAGGGCGGAGCGCTCCACCAGCTTCTCCTGCTTGAGGGTGCGGATGACCGCCGTGGCCACCGCGCATCCGAGGGGGTTCCCTCCGAAGGTGGTGCCGTGCAAGCCAGGCGTGAACGTTCTGGATATCTCGAGCGAGGATACGATGGCACCGATGGGATATCCCCCTCCCAATGCCTTGGCCATGGTGACCACGTCGGGCACGATGCCATAGTGTTCGAAGCCGAACCAGCGGCCAGTGCGACCGAAACCGGTCTGCACCTCATCCATGATCATCAATGCCCCGGTATCGGTGCAAAGGTCGCGCGCGGTGCGCATGAATTCCCGGCTGGCCAGGACTATGCCTCCCTCACCTTGCACCGACTCCAGTATCAGGCCGGCGGCCTCCTTCGTCACCGCCGACTTGAGCTGCTCGATGCTTCCATAGTCCACGAATTGGAAAGCCTTCGAGAGAAGCGGCTCGAAGCCCGCCTGGTACTTGACTTGTCCCGTGGCAGAGAGAGCGCCGGCGGTACGACCGTGGAATGAGTTCTTGGTGGCGATGAACTTCGTCCGTCCCGTCCTCTTGAAGGCGAGCTTGAGCGCCGCCTCGTTCGCCTCGGCGCCGCTGTTGACGAAGAGCGACACGCTCAGCGGCCAAGGCACTATGGATGCTATGGCCTCCCCCAACTCCGCCTGCTCTTTGACGTAATAGAGGTTGGAGACGTGCACCAGCTTGCGCACTTGGCTAGTGACCGCCTCGACGATGGCGGGATGATTGTGACCCAGGACGTTCACGGCGATCCCGGCCACGAAATCTATGTAGCGGCAGTTGCCTAGATCGAACAGGTACTCGCCTTCTCCTCGTTCAAAGCAGATATCCTCCCTGGCATAGTTCTGGAACAGGTAGGACGCGTACAGCTGCTTCACATCTTCCAGCATCATCTTCTTCACTCCTGACCGAGCACCACTCTAGTACCGTGATAATCCCCGGATAGCAACTGATGCACTATCGAACCTTTCTCCTTGCCGTCGATCATGTGCGCCACCTTCACCCCTCCTTCGACAGCCAATTGACAGGCTTCCAATTTTGGAATCATGCCTTCGCTCGCGATCCCTTGGCGTTCCAATTCCGCGATGTTCGATGTCCTCAGGATCGGGATCACCGTCTCTGCCTTCCCGAACTCGCGCATGAGCCCTGGCACGTCCGTGATGAGGACGAGCTCCTCCGCTTTGACGGCCATGGCGATGTGCGCGGCGGCCGTGTCTGCATTGACGTTCATGAGCTGCCCGTCCCTCTGCACGCATATTGGATAGATGACCGGCACGAAACCGCTTTCGCACAGCTGTAGGATGCGCGACGGTTCGACCCTGGTGATCTCTCCCACGAGCCCCAGGTCCACTTCGACATCCTTGCCGTCCTCGTCCTTGACCCGAGCAGGCGCCATCTTCCGACACTGGACCGAATCGCCCTCCGCGCCCATCATCCCGGTGGCCTGCAGACCAGCACGCTTCAAGGCGCTTACGATGGAGACGTTGATGGCCGAGAGCACGTCCATCGCCACTTCGAGCGTCATCTCATCGGTCACCCGCAGACCGGACACCTTCTTCACCGGCAGCCCCCGCCGCTTCATCTCCTCGGAGATCTCCGGTCCTCCTCCATGGACGACGATGGGTCTCAGACCTTCTCCCTTCAGGATAGCGACCTCCGCAGCGAAAGCGTCCATGCGCTCCACCCCCGCGATCGAACTGCCGCCGATCTTGATGACGACCTTCTTTCCCGCAAGCGTCCCTGCGCGCGGATGAAGTTCTTTTTCCCCATTCATCCTGAGGCCTCAGGTGGTATAGGAGGCATTGATATGCACATATTCGTAGCTCAGGTCGCAGCCCCAGGCCTCTCCTTTTCCATTGCCGACACCCAGCTCCAGCAGGACCATGATACGCTTCTCACGGAGGATCGCTCTGGCCACGTTCTCGTCCGGCGATCCGGGGATGATGACCGGCGAACCCTGCTCGAACAGAACGACGGTCCGGCCGTTCTTCAGGGTCAGCTTCACTTTAGAGATGTCGAACTCGCTGCCCGAGTTGCCCAATGCGGCAAGAATGCGCCCGAAGTTCGGGTCCGCCCCGAACACCGCTGCCTTGACCAGGTTCGAAGCGACCACGGACCGGGCCGCCACCCGGGCCTCATTGTCGTCCTTTGCGCCTGTGACCACCACCTCGATGAGCTTGGTCGCTCCCTCGCCGTCGACCACCACCGCCTTGGAGAGCGATTGGGCGATGTGCAACACCCCCTCCCAAAGGGCGGGGTCATCATCCGCCGGGGCTCCGCCAGCCGCGCTATTGGCCATGAAGGCGGAGATGTCGTTGGTGCTTTGGTCCCCGTCCACATTGATGACGTTGAAACTGGAATCCATGATCCTCTGCCACTGTATGCTCACATCCCCCTGGACGCAGGCGTCGGTGGTGATGAAGCTGAGGGTCGTGGCATGCATAGTGCGCATGGCAGGCGATATCATGCCGCTGCCCTTGGCTATGCCCGCGATGGTGGCTACGGTGCCATCGCGCAGGGTGACATGGCAGGCGAAGCTCTTCACCCTGGTGTCGGTGGTCATGATGGCCTTGGCCGCCTCCATGTCCGCCTCGGTGCCCCGGTCCAACTGCTTGACCGCCTGGACGATGCCCGATGTCACCTTGTCCATCGGCAGGAAGCGTCCGATCACTCCTGTTGAAGCAACACCCACCTCTATTGGTTCGAGACCAAGAGGCAGAGCGACCGACGTCCGCATGGCCTCCGCATCCTCGATGCCCTTGGGCCCGGTGAGAGCGTTGGCATTCCCGGAGTTGATAACGAAAGCCCGGAGGGTGCGCGGGCTATCCCTGATCATGACCTCGATGGGCGCGGCCCTAGCCTTGTTCTGCGTGTAGGCCATGGCCGCCACTGCCGGCATCTCGGTGTAGATCACCGCCAAATCCAGCTTATCCTTCTTGATGCCACACTTGACCCCCGCCGCTTTGAAACCCTTGGGCGAGGTGATGCCCCCTTCAATGACCTGCACGCTCATCTCTCACACCCCCAGTCCTGGAAAGTCCAGACCCATCTTCTCCGACAGACCGAACATCACGTTGGCGTTCTGCACCGCCTGGCCGCTCCCTCCCTTCACCAGGTTGTCCAGAGTGCTCATGACAACCACGCTGTCCTTTCCTGTCAGCTCGAGGCCAATCTCGCAGAAGTTGGATCCGACCACATTTGGAATAGAAGGAACGGACACCACGCGCACGAAGTGTTTCCCGTGATAGAACTCGTCGTAGGCAGCCCTAAGCTCCTCCTTTTTCATCTTCCGCTTGAGGCGAACGTAGGAGGTGCAAAGCATTCCCCGAACGATGGGCATGAGATGAGGGGTGAACACCACGTCCACTGAGGTACCAGAGAGCCGCTCCAGCACCATCTTGATCTCCGGTGTGTGGCGGTGGCATCCCACTTTGTAGGGGATCAAAGTCGCACCGCAGGTAGGATGATGGGTCATCTTCGTTGGTTCCTGACCCGCTCCCGAGGTACCGCTCTTGGCGTCCACAATGGCTCTTCCTTCGACGAGACCGAGCGCGAACAGAGGGGCTAGGCCAAGCAAGGAACAGGTGGGATAGCATCCTGGGTTGGCGACCAGTTGCGCTCCTTTGACGCTCTCGCCGAAAAGCTCGGGGATGCCGTAGACGGCCTCATCCAGATTGCTGGGGTCCTTGTGCTTCAGTCCATACCATCTCTCGTACAGCGAGGGGTCCGGGAGGCGATAGTCGCCGCTTAGGTCGATGATCCTCGCTCCCTTCCTGAGCATATCGGGCACGATACCCATGGAAGCCCCGTGGGGAGCAGCCACGAACACCAGGTCGTACTTGGAGCTGGCGGACAGGCTCTCTTCGAAGCGCAGGTCCACGAACCCTTCGAGGTTCGCATGGATCTGTGACACCTTGGTCCCCACCAGCTGCCTGGAAGTAATCGCCTCAAGCATGATCTTAGGATGACGGCATAGAAGGCGAGCTAGTTCTCCTCCAGTATAGCCGGAACCGCCGACGATGGCTGCCTTGATCATTGGTCTTTCCTCTTCGATCCTTCTCCATCTGCATCTAGCTTGCCAGGTGAGGATGGGGTCGGAAATATGAAGTCTGCCGATTAAGAGGTTCTATTAAAATCGTGATGACCGATTCTAGACATTTGAGCGCAGCCCTGTTTTCGCAGCGACGGTCGATATCTGGCCCAAGGCGTGTCTCGTGTGAGACTTCAGCGTCGGATGTCTGTCGGAAGGTCGGCAACAAGCCTTAATAAAGATGCCCAAGTAGCACCGAAGATTTCAATGGAATCCAGCAAGTCAGAGCGCAAGAAGGTGGTGCTCGCTTACTCGGGCGGATTGGACACCTCGGTGGCCATCCGCTGGCTTCAGGATAAGTACAAGGTAGATGTCATAGCCGTCTCGGTCGATATCGGCCAGCCGGGCAACATGCAGGAGAACATCGACCGGGCGAAGAAAATCGGGGCGGTCAAGGCCTACGCCATCGATGCTCAGGAGGAGTTCGTGGAGGAGTACTGCTTCCCCGCCCTCAAGGCCAACGCCATGTACGAGGGTTCGTATCCCGTATGCACCTCCATCGCTCGCCCGTTGATCGCCAAGTTGCTTGTGGAAGTGGCCAGGAAGGAGGGAGCGTCCTACATTGCCCACGGTTGCACCGCCAAAGGGAACGACCAAGTTCGCTTCGACGTTTCCATCGGCGCTCTGGCACCGCACATCGAGATCATAGCCCCCATGCGGGAATGGGTCATGACCCGGGAGGAGGAGATAGAGTACGCCCGGGTGCACAAGATACCTATCAAGGTAAAGAAAGAGAGCCCCTACTCCACTGATGAGAACCTCTGGGGACGGAGCGTGGAATGCGGCGTTCTGGAGGATTCCTATCACGAGCCGCCGGAGGACGTGTTCGAGTGGACCTGTTCCCCGAACGATGCCTCTGAGGAGCCAGATTACATCGAGATCGGTTTCGAGAAGGGCATCCCGGTCAGCTTGGACGGAGTCAGGATGAAGCCGGTGGAATTGGTGAGGACCTTGAACGCCCGGGCGGGGAAGCAAGGGGTGGGCCGCATCGATCACATAGAAGATCGGCTGGTCGGCATAAAGTCCAGAGAGGTATACGAGTGCCCTGCCTCATTCACCCTCATAACGGCGCACCGGGACCTGGAGAAGCTCGTGCTTCCGAAGGACGTGCTGGCGTTCAAGCAGGGAGTAGAGCAGAGGTACTCACAGCTTGCTTATGATGGGCTCTGGTTCAGCACGCTCAAGGTTTCGCTCGATGCCTTCGTGGAGAAGACGCAGGAGTATGTGACCGGAACGGTCAGGATCAAGTTCTTCAAGGGAAGCGCAGTGGTCGTGGGACGCACTTCGCCGTACTCCATGTACGATATCGGACTGGCGACGTATGCCAAAGGGGATCAGTTCGATCATAGCTGCGCCAAGGGCTTCATTTATGTCTGGGGACTGCCATTGAAGACCGTCGCCGCAGCGCACAAGGAGAAGGTGGATGTAGGTGAGCAAACAGGTCCTGTGGTCGGGGAGATTCAGACGAATAGCGAGTGATCAGACGCTCGCATACACCTCTTCCATCTCTGTCGATCACCGCCTGGCCTGGTATGACGTCGTGGGCTCGGTGGCCCACGCGCAGATGCTGGGGCGGCAGGGCATCCTGCCCCAGGTCGATGTCGACAAGATAGTGAAGGGATTGCGTTCCATCCTGAAGCAGATCGAGCAGGGACAGCTGACATTATCAGAGAAGCTGGAGGACGTCCACACCAACATCGAGTTCCTGCTCACCGAGAGCATCGGAGAGGCAGGGGCGAGACTGCATACCGCCCGTTCCCGCAATGACCAAGTGGCGACGGACCTCCGCATGTATCTAAGGGATGCGACCCTGGAGGCAGTGGAGCTGGTCGGGGCTCTGCAGCTCACGCTCATCAAGAGAGCAAAGGAGAACCTGGAGACCGTGATGCCCGGCTTCACGCACATGCAGCACGCTCAGCCAGTGAGTTTGGCGCACCACTTGATGGCGCATGAGGCCCGGTTGCAGCGCGATGCCTCGCGCTTCCTCGACTCCTACCAGAGGCTCAACCTCTGCCCCCTGGGAGCAGCGGCTCTAGCCGGCACAACCTACCCCATCGACCGACACCACACAGCCAAAGTCTTGGGGTTCGCGGCCCCGACAAGCAACTCCATGGACTCGGTGAGCGATCGCGATTTCGCGGCGGAGCTGTTGTTCTGCTGTGCCAGCACCATGACCCATCTCTCCTCCATGAGCGAGGAATTGGTGATCTGGTCCTCGCCTGAGTTCGGGTTCGCCGAGGTGAGCGACGCCTACGCTACTGGGAGCTCAATAATGCCACAGAAGAAGAACCCGGACGTGGCCGAGCTGATGCGTGGACGTTCCGCCCGGGTCATCGGGGACCTAGGTTCGATGCTCGTCCTGCTCAAGGGATTGCCATTGACCTATAACCGCGATCTGCAGGAGGACAAGGCGCTGACGTTCTCAACCTTGGACGTGCTGCTCCCCAGTCTGGAGATCGCCGAGGGCATGTTCTCGACGGTCGAGTTCGACCGGGAGAGGATGCTCGCGGCCTGCGAGCGGGGCCACCTGAACGCCACCGAGCTCGCGGACTATCTCGTGACCAAGGGCATCCCCTTCCGTACGGCGCACGAGATCACTGGCAGAGTGGTACGGAAGGCCATCGACCAAGGGAAGAGACTCGAGGAGATGAGCCTGGCAGAGATGCGAAAGTATAGCGACCGCATCGAGGAAGACATCTATCAGGTGCTTCCGCTGAGGAGCTGCATGGACCGCCGGTGCTCCTATGGAGGGACTTCGCCCGTGACCGTGCGCAGGCAGATCGAACGGGCGGAGGATGAGGTAATGGCCACTCGCACCAAAGCAAGAAAGGAGAAGCGGAGACTGCTGCGCGCATACTCCCGACTGCTCACGAAGGAATGAGCCGCGACTCCAGGAAGCTCACTAGGTCGTCCACTTCCAGCTTGTTCTCATCGCCCCTCTGGCAATCGCGGAGGTTCGCCTCGCACCACGGACAGGCGGTCAGCAGAAGCTGCGCCCTTGTCTCCTGTGCCTGAGCGATGCGCTTCGCGCCGATGGAGGTCGCCAGCCGCGGGAAGGCGGTCTTCACGCCCCCTCCTGAACCGCAGCACACGGACCGAGCGCGGTTCTCGCCCATCTCCACCAGTTCCACCCCGGGCATCGACCTCAGCATATTCCGGGGAGCTTCGAACACCTTGCCATGACGGCCCAGGTCACAGGGGTCATGGTAGGTGACTTTGACAGGTGCACCACCAAAGCGCAGCCTGCCTTCCTCCAGTAGAAGGGCGAGCGTCTGGGTGACGTGCTCGACCTCCATCTTGAATCCATCGACTTCGTCTCGATAATGGGAAAGGGCATTGAAGCAACCAGGGCAGGCGGTGATCACCTTGCTGGCGCCAGAGGCCAATATCTTCCTGACGTTCTCGTCCCGCACCCGCTCGTAGGCCTCTCGCTGCCCGGTCTTCAGAAGCACTGAACCGCAGCACAGCTCCTCACCAGCAAGATAGGAAACATCCAAACCGCCGCGGCGAAGCAGGGCGATGGTGCTTCGAGACACCTCTGGGCTGAGAAGCGAATGCGAGCAACCGGCGAAATAGAGCACCGGGCCTTTGTCTTTCAGCTCCAATCCCCGGGCCCACTTCGCCCTCATCGCCCTGGGCTGCATCCAGGGGTTGTGATAGTTGCGCACGCTCTTGGCCAGGACGTCGTGCTCCGGCGCCAACGGGCCTAGGCCATTCACAGCCGATGTTCTGGTCTCACGCATGAGCTTAGGGATATCGATGCTCACCGGGCACATCTCAGTGCAGAGCCCGCAGCTCGTGCACAGCGCCAGACCGCCTTTGACCGAGGACTCCATGGAATCGGTGCTGGCGGTGAAGCACACGCCCCTCCCCCCTAGGTGGGCGGGCCCTCCGAACTCCTTCCCCACGATGTCATACACCGGGCAACGGAGCAGACAGCTGCCGCAGTTGATGCAATCCAGTATTTCCTCGTCCGGCACTGAGGAACGTCCGTTGTCCACCAAGACCACGACCACCTCCTCCGGCCCGTGCATGCCGTAGAAGGTCTTCTTCTCGATGTCCGCGGTCATGCTTGGTCCACTGATGACGTTGATATACTGGCTGACCAGTTTGCCGGTGGCGTAATAGGTCTGCAGCTTTGCCAGGTTGATGGCCTCATCCAGGTCGGGCACGACCTTGTCCGTGGCGGTGACGATGATATGCTTGAGCGGACGGCGGGCGCATTCCGCCGCATTTCCCTCGTTGTGGATTATGAGCGCCGCCCCTTCCTCGGCGGTCAGATAGTTGGCACCGGTGATGCCTATCTTCGCCTTGTCGATGTATGACCGGACCTCATCCCGGATGATGTGGGTCAGTATCTCCGGGTCGGGATCGATATCCTCTCCGAAGTGCTTGCCCATGATCTCCGCCACCTGGTAACGGGTGAGGTCCACGGCCGGACCTGTAGGATGTGCTGGCTTCCTTCCGGCGATCTGAATGATGCGGTCCCCGGCATCTGTCTCGATGACCTTCTTGCCGTGCTTCTCTAGGAACTTGGTGAGCTCTATCTCCTTGGTGACGTTGGACTTCGACTTGACGACCAGAACCTCATCCCCGAGCTCGCGCAGCACCGCCTCCTGGGCCTCCGCCCTGGAGAATGGACCGAGCACGCGTAGGCGGTTCGCTCGCATGCGTTCCATCGCCTGCGCCAAGAGCTTCCCGTCCGCAAGAGAGAGGCGACGGACGTCCTTCGCCCTCTTCCTCCGCCCCTCCAGGTCCGATATCTTCGAGACGTTCTCCTTTTGACGGTCGATCGTGGTCCTGAAGGCCGCCCGCATCCCATCCAGGGAATGGGGGTCGTCCACGCACCTATCGATGCGCTTCCTCCATGCTATGTCTTCGGAGCGCATGCCATTCCCCGGAGCATCACTCTTCGACGGAGGACAGGGCGTTCCACTCCACCTCGTGGTCCACTCCGCCCTTACTGAGGATCTTGCTGATCTTCTCTGTTATCCTCACCACTTCGCTGCTGCTGGCCGTGCCCCGTACGTAGAATTCCTTGCGCGTCAATGGGAAGACCAATCTCATCCGGCCCTTGCGGTTGTAGCCCTCGGGCTTGCTGTTCCGCTGCAGCTCCGTTTGGTTGAGGTGGATGAACATCTCCAACACCTCCTTGTCCTCAGGCATCTGGTCCGTCTCCTCTAGGAAGGTGGTGAGGACCTCGGGGAACACCTTGGCTATATCGCGGTAGTCTTTTCTGCCTTTCAGCACGAAATGCCCGCTAATGGCCTTCATTAGCATTTTGATGAGGCGGAGGATACTTAACTTTTCCGTGGCGAACCCTCCTCTTGGCGCGATTGACTTTAAATCGCTGGAGTCGATAGAGGTTCATGGTCGTGGCTCTCGCCATAGCAGGCTCCGATTCCATCGGTGGGGCGGGCATCCAGGCGGACATCAAGGCCATGGCCGCGGTGGGAGTGCATGCCGCCACGGTCATCACCTGCATAACCTCCCAGAACACCCAACGGGTCTCGGACATCCTACCCATTCCCTTAGAGCATGTGCGATCGCAGCTGGAGATGGTGCTGGCCGATGCCAAGGTCAAAGCGGTCAAGACCGGCATGCTCTACAATAGGGGCATTGCGCACCTGGTGGCCTCCAGGCTCAAAGGGAAAGGATTCTCTTTGGTCGTGGACCCGGTGCTGGTGGCGGGAGTGGGGGATTCGCTGCACCAGGAGAACCTGGTGGAGACGCTGAAGAGGGAGTTGCTGCCCCTGGCCAGCTGTGTCACCCCCAACCGCCACGAGGCGGAGGTGCTCTCGGGTCTGAAGATCGTCGACCGGGAGGAGGCGAGGAAGGCGTGCGAACGCATCTCCCGCCATGGCCCGAAAGCAGTGCTGCTCAAGGGCGGGCACTTCGAAGGGGAAGCAGCCGTCGACATTCTGTACTCCGAGCACGAGTTCACCGAGCTTCGCTATCCACGCATTCTGATCAAGGTCCACGGGAGCGGGTGCGACCTATCATCTTTCATCACGGCCTACCTTGCGAAGGGGATCGAGCTGAAGGAAGCGGTGGTGCAGGCCAAAGGGCGCATCGCCGAGGCCATCGAATCGCATTACCCGGTCGGCAAGGGGCTGGAGATCGCGGACCCCCTGGCCAGTCTGAGAAGGGAGGAACAGCGATACTCGGTGATGTTGTCGCTCAAGGAGGCGACCGATGAGCTGGAGCGCATCCTTTCCCGGGAATGGGTGCCAGAGGTGGGCATCAATTTCGTCTACGCTCTGCCGCAAGCGCGCTACTTTGAGGATGTCTGCGCGCTTGAAGGGAGGATCGTCGGTTCAGGAAAGAAGGTCGCTCGTTCGGGCTGCTTCGCCTTCGGAGCGTCAAGACACGTCTCCAGGATCGTGCTCACGGCCATGCATTTCGATCCAAAAGCTCGCTCGGCCCTCAACCTACGCTATTCTCAGACCCACGTGGATCAGATGAAGGAATCCAGACTGAAGGTTGCCAGTTTCGATCGGGAGGATGAGCCTGAGGGAGAGAAGACCATGGAATGGGGCACTCGGACCGTCATCGAGCGGACCGGGAAGGTGCCTGACGTGATCTTCGACCGGGGTGGAGTGGGGAAAGAAGCCATGATCAGATTGTTGGGACACGACCCCCAGGACGTGCTCCGCAAGCTGAAGAGAGCGATCCGCTGATTGGTGGTGCGATTGAAGATTGCGATGTTCACGGACACATATCTGCCCTCCCGCGATGGGGTGGTGACCTCGGTCCTCACCACCAGCGCCGAGCTCAGGAGCCTTGGGCACGAGGTCTTCATCTTCGCGCCCGATCCCAGTCCGGGCCAGTGCAAGGAGGAAGGGGTCCGCTACTTCCGGTCCATGAGCTTCAGCCGCTACTCCGGATATCGCATTCCGTTGTTCCCGACCAACAAGTGCGAGCTCCTGCGTGAACTGGACGTCGATGTCATTCATTCCCAGGGTCTGCTGTTCATGGCCCTGCGCTCCATGTTCGCAGGACGCACACTCAAGCTGCCTGTGGTGACTTCATTCCACACCATGGTGACTGACGCGGCCCAGTACTACAACTTCACGCCTTTCCCCGACGGGATGGTGAGCCGGTTGATGTGGATCTACCTGCGCAACCTGCTGCAGCGCTCAGAGGCGGTCATCGCGCCTACCATGGCCATAGAGCAGGAGCTGAGGCGATATGCGCCGCACATGCGACGGATAGAGGTGATCCCCACGGGCGTGGATTCGGAACGATTCCATCCAAGGAACGATGGTTCAGTCATCCGGGCGAAATATGGTCTTGAGGGGAAGAGGGTCATCCTCAACCTGGGACGTATCGCCTGGGAGAAGAACATGGACCTGGTCCTGAAGGGCTTCTCCGAGCTGAGCCAAGATGACCAGAACGCAGTGCTGATGGTCGTAGGGGAGGGACCGGCCAAGGACCACTATGTGCGGATGAGTCGGGAAATGGGCCTTGCGGAAAGGGTGATCTTCACCGGTTTCGTTCCGGATGATGAGCTACCCTCCTACTACGCAGCCTGCGATGTCTTCACCATCGCCTCGAAGTTCGAGACCCAGGGGCTGGTGGCTTTGGAGGCCATGGCCAGCGGCAAACCGGTGGCGGGGATCGACTACCGGGCGGTGGCGGAGATCGTCCACGACGAGGAGAACGGCTACCTTTTCTCGGAAGAACCCGGTGAATGGGCCGGGGCAATCAAGCTTGCCCTGGCGGCCGACGATCGCCTAAGGCGGAACGCCAGGATGAGGGCGGAGCAGTTCTCCATCCACGGAGCGACCAGGAAGCTCGTGGAAGTGTACGAACAGGCGATCCGTTCCAAGCTCCAGCGGGTCGGGCTGGACTGAACTAGCCCAGAGCCTCGTAGGAGCGCACCCATTCCTTGGCTATCACATCCCAATCGAAGTGACTCAGCGCCCTTTCCCTGGATGCCTCCTCCAGTCTGCCTCTCAGCTGTTGGTCCTTGAGGACGAGAAGCAACTTCTCTGCCAATCTGTGTGGGTCCCTCGGTGGAACGATGAAACCGCAGTCCTCGGACACTATCTCCGGGTTTCCTCCCACTGAGGTGGCCACGATGGCCTTTCCGGAGCCTAGCGCCTCGTAGAGCACCACCGCGCTCGGTTCGTAGAGAGAGGCCAGAGCGAACACGTCGGCCAGGCAGTAGTACTTAGGGATCTCCTCCTCCGGTATGCCCGTGACGAAATGCACCTCGTCCCGCATCCCTAGCTCCGCGGCTTCCCGCATGAGCATGCTCTTCAGGGGGCCTTTGCCGATGACGACCAATTGAGCGTCGTTGACCTCCTTCCGCACCATGGACATGGCCTTCAGTAGCACCGGGAAGCCTTTCTGCTCGATCAACCGGCCATTGGAGAGCACGACCGGCCCCGGTCCTATCCTCAATTTCTCGCGGACCTCGCTAGTGTCGAGTCCTGGCCGGAAACGTTTGGTGTCGACGCCGTTGTAGACCACCGTGCACTTGTGTCGGTGCTCGGGAGGAATGGTGTCCTCCATGGCCGCCTTGCTCACGCAGTTGATGCGGTCACAGCTCTTGAACACCATCCGGCCCATGACCTGGTCGAAGACCCCACCCCAGTAGTCCACGCTCTTGGAGATGTTCCTGGGCCGAGCGTTGTGTATCGTGAGCATCAGATGCGATTTCAACGACCGTTTGACGGTGAAGTATGTCCTGGGCGAATACCAGAAGCGATTGTGCACGTGGCATATCTCCGCCCCTCTGCACTCCCGTTTCAGGTCCGCATTCAGGCGTGGAACCAGTGTGTAAGGCGGTGGCAGGAAGCCTGGCAGATGCTCTAAGTAGAGGGAGAGAGAGCGGATAACCTCGACGCCTTGGATCGTCTCCCTCTTCACCCCTTTTGCCTGGGGGATCATGGAAGTGAGCACCTGCACTTGATATCCGTGGTTGCTCACCAGTCGGCTGCCCACTTCCAGTACCACCTTCTCCGTGCCTCCGAAGTAGGGGAAGAACAGAGGATCGAGCATGCATACCTTCAGACTGACCACCGGGATGGCCCGGTCATCGTTTTGTCCGGATATATTATTGAGCTAGTTCCTAGGCCTCTTTCCCAGCATCCGGGACGAAAACAATAATACCCAGCAGGAGTTCAGTTAGCTCGAATGTTCGACATCGGGGAGTGGATCCACGATCTTCTTTCGCCTCTGGGCATCGAGGGTCTGCTCATCTGCATCTTCCTGCTGTTCTTCATCGACTCCATTGTCTTTCCAACCCTGCCGGAGCTGTTCACGGTTATCGTCTTCATGGTCCATCCTCAAGCCTGGTTCGCCGGCGCGATACTGGTAGTCATCTTGCTGGCGGAATTCCTGGGCTTCAGCACGCTCTATTTCATTATGACCAAAATCGAGGTGCCACGCTGGATCCAGAACGTGATCACCCGCTACACCTGCTTCCTCATCGTCAAGGATGAGAAGGTGGTGCTGGTGAATCGCATTGCGCCGGTGGTGCCTTTCATCGGGGCTTTCGCGGCCGTGCTCAAGTGGAGCTACAAGAAATGCGTCTTGTACACCTTCGCCGGGGGCTTCCTCAAGTACGGCGCCATCCTGGCAATGAGCAACCTATTCTTCGTCTACCTCTCCAGCGGCATGGCGCAGACTGTAACCTTGGCCCTGATCATCATAATCATAGCCATCTCATTCGCGGTCAGTTATTGGCGCAGGAAGCACCCGCCGATAAAGTGCGATCTGAAATGACCGACATGAGGCTGACTAGAATTCTATCCAGTGCAAAGTCAAGGAGAGGTGAAAGGGGTTTGGATCACGAGACGAATGCCACCATGGTCACCGTGAAGTATATCGTCACGCCCACCAGCTCGCCGTTGTAGTTCATCCGGAAGGTGCCTCCCGCCGAGTCCACCATATCCACTATGAACGTGCTCACTCCCGGTCCGACGCCTTTGATCTTGCCCGCGTTGGCAGGGGTCAACAGATGCTGCACCTGGATCACTCCCTGCCCGCCGTTGGCGGTGGAGTCGATGGAGGTGACCTCCGCATACCAGCCAGTGGACGGACTGCCGAGGGGCTCTCCATACATCGCCACTCTCTGTCCGAGGCGCGGCGAGTTCATCACGCACACCAGGTCCGCATTCGGGTCGGCGCTGAGGACGATGGCCTCCCAATGCCAGGTAGGGTCCACCACGGTCTTGAACGCCACCGGCGCCTCCGCGTACCGAGAGGTGAAGACGCTGTAGTTCATGTACTCGAACACCGAAGTCACCTGGGTCAAGGGCACATACTTCAGCTTGCTCTGGTCCATGGGCCCGTAGCCCTTCTCCGGCGGTACGGCGATGACCTTTGTCTGCCCCACTGTCATACTAACGACCCCTTGATCGAAGCCTTTTATCATGGTTCCAGCGCCCACGGTGAACTGGAGAGGCAGGTATTGGCTGGCCTGACGCAGCTGGAAGGTGAGTGATTTGGGATAGCGAGCATCGTCCGATGCCACGGAGTAGAGGGATGTGTCGAACACCCTACCATCGGAGAGCTTGCCGATGTAGTCCACCTTGATAACATCCCCTACATTCACCCTCCTCACGTTCGCGCCCTGCGAGCTGTTACCTCCCTGGACCAGGAGGATGACGACACTGCTGGCGCTCACCATCAGGACCGCTACGAGGACGATGAGGGTGACGTTGGCCGCCGCCAGGACGTCCCGCCTGAGCTTCTTGGAAATCATGCTGATACTTCCCTGCGAATCCCTTTTCCTCTTATAAACCTTGCCAACTGGGGCGAGGGTGTGAAGAGAACCAACCTTCGCCTCTAACTTAAATATCCGACAACCGTTACTTTCGGACTCGATGAAGACCCTCTACATCCACGCTGACTATATGGAATTCGAGGTCAAGAAGCCAACCCCCGTGGCCGAGGAGATCGACGAGGACCACCGTAAGGGTAGGCTCGAAGAGGTTCTCGTGGCTTTCATCACCGTCGAGAAGCAGGACGAGGGCAAGGTCGAGCAGGTGGCCTTGGAGGCCGCTCAGGACCTGGCTGCGACCGCAAGGCAGATCGACGCCCAGCGCATCATGCTCTACCCCTACGCTCACCTGAGCCCACAGCTCTCCGACCCCAAGACCGCTAAGGATGTGCTACGAGCCTTAGAGAACAAGCTCAAAGGAATGGACGTGGAGGTGATGCGCGCTCCCTTCGGCTGGTACAAGGCCTTCCGCATCAGCTGCAAGGGCCATCCTTTGTCCGAGCTCTCACGAGAGATCCTAGGAGAGGAGGTCAAGGCTGAGCCGAGGGGCAAGGAGAGCTTCATCGTCCTCACCCCTGATGGTATGGAGCACGACCCGGAGGGCTTCGAGGGTGGCAGTGAGTGCTTCCGCATCATGATGCAGAAGGAAGCTCTGAAAAAGGAGCAGCCTCTGCCTGGCGAGGTGAAGTACCTGCGCCTGTGCAAGAAGTTCGGCATCCAGTGGGAGCCGATGAGCGATGTGGGACACATGTGCTTCACTCCCAAGGGCGCGCTCATCATGGACCTGGTCTCCGATTATTCAAGCAAGGTGGTGAACGAGCTCGGTCTGCCTCTGTACACTGTAAAGGGAACGAACATGTTCTCTCTTGATGAGCCGCCGGTGAAGGAGCATGCGGCCCTCTTCGGCGACCGCCTGTATATGATACCGGGCGAGAAGCGCGATTTCGTAATGCGTTACGCGGCCTGCCACCAGCAGTTCGCCATGATGCGCAACTGGAACATTTCCTACAAGCAGCTGCCCTATGGCGCTTTCGAAGTGGCGGATGCTTATAGACTGGAGCAGTCCGGTGAGACCATGCTCTGCTTCCGCACTCGGCGCATGAACATGCCCGACCTGCACGTCATCTGCAAGGACATCCCCGAATCCGAGAAATGGTTCGAGAACCTGGACGGGAGGATCTATGAGGAGGCGGAGAAGCTGGGCCGGGACTACGAGATGCTGGTGAACTTCTCCTCCAAAGATGCCTATCGACAGCACAAGGACATGCTCATGAACATAGTGCGTAAGCACAACAAGCCGGCTTTGCTGCACTTCTACCCCGAAGGCATCAACTACTACTGGACGGTGAACATCGAATACCACATCCTGGACGATCTGAAGCGAGCGCGGGAGATTGGCACGGTTCAGATCGACATCGGGAACGCGAAGAGATTCGGAATAACCTATACGGATGAGAAGGGGCAAAAGGTGTACCCGATCATATTGCACACGGCGGTCATCGGCACCCTGGAGCGCTACATCTACACCATCCTCGATACGGCCGTGCAGATGGAAACCAAGGGGAAGACCGGGGTGCTGCCGACCTGGGTGGCGCCAGAACAGGTCCGCCTGCTCAGCGTGGGCGAGCAACATGTGCCCAAGGCCAGGGAACTCGCCGACGTGATCCAGAAGGCCAAGGTCCGGGTGGGCGTGGACGACCGCGGCGAGACCGTGGGCAAGAAGGTCAGGGAGGCCAAGCAGGACTGGGTCTCCTACGTCGTGGTCATCGGGGAAAAAGAGATGACCTCCGCCACCCTGAGCGTGTACGACCGAGCGCAGAACAGGAACGTGGACATGACCCTGGAGCAGTTGGTCCAGCGGGTGCAAACGGAAGTGGGGGACATGCCCAACCGACCGATGTACCTGCCACGCGAGCTATCGCTCCGGGTCGACTTCTCGTAGTAAGGAAAGCGAAGGGGAACGGTTTCTTGGGGCTGGACGCCCCGTTCACATCTTTCTGATCTCGGCCGCCACGGCGTCCCCGACCTCGTGCGTCCTTGCCTTGCCGCCCAGGTCTTGGGTGTAGATACCTTTGGCGAACGTGCGACGGACGGCTTCCTCCACCTTGTCGCCAAGCTCGGGTTTGCCCAAGTTGTCCAGCATCATCTTGGCCGCCAGGATCGTGGCCACCGGATCGATCACGTCCTGCCCCTTGTACTTAGGAGCGGAGCCATGTACCGGCTCGAACATGCTCAGGCCCATGGGATTGATGTTGCCGCCCGGGGCCAATCCAAGTCCGCCGGTGACCTCGGCCAGCAGGTCGGTGAGGATGTCGCCGAACATGTTGGGCGTGGCCACGATCCGGAACTTGTCCGGGTTCTTGACCAAGGCCATGGACATGGCGTCCACGAACATGTACTGCACCTCCATGCCCGCCTGCTTGCATTTCTCGTCCCAGACCTCCCTCCACATGGAGTAGATGTTGCTGAGCACGTTGGCCTTGTCCACCACGGTGATCTTCTTCTCCCCCGCCATCTTGGCCTGCTCGATGACGTAGGCAGCGAAGCGCTCCACATTCTTCTTGGACATGATACCGATCTCGAAGGCGTAGTCGTCGGTGTTGCTGGCCGTGGCCTCGAGGTCGATGCTGAGGTCGTAGAGCTCTCGCTCGATGTCCAGGGTCATGGAGCCCGCACCTTCCTTGAACCTGCCCCCCGCTCCGATGTAGAAGTCCTCGGTGTTCTCCCGGAACACATCGATCTTGAAGTCCACGTCCCTCTTTAGGCGACCGAATGGCTTCCAGAGTTGTGCTGGACGATGATTCACGTACTGGTCGAGGGTGAAGCGCAGCTTGAGCAAGATGCCCTTCTCCAGGATTCCAGGCGGAATGCGGTCGTCGCCTATCGCTCCCAGAAAGATGACGTCGAACTTGCGCAGAGCTTCGACATCCTCATCCGTCAACAGCTTGCCCGTGCGCAGATACCGCTCCGAGTTGATCTCCATCTCCTGGAAGTCGAACTGCACCTGGTGCGTCTCCTCTAGCGCCTTGAGCACCTTCAGTCCCTCGTTCACCACCTCCGGTCCGATGCCGTCTCCTGGCAGCACCGCTACTTTGAACTTCTCTTCGCCTCCTTGATCTTGGCCATCAGGCCGCCCTTGTCGATGAGCTCCTTCACGAAGGGCGGGAAAGGCGGGAAGCTCCATTCCTTTCCCGTCCTGAGGTTTTTGATCGTGCCCTTCGCCAGGTCGATGGACAGCTCGTCACCCTCGTCCACATCGACCTTGCATTCCACCAGCAGAAGCCCCACATTGATGGAGTTGCGGTAGAATATTCTTGCGTAGCTCTCAGCCACCGCGCAGGATATGCCCGCCTGCAGCAGCGCTCGGGGCGCATGCTCCCGGCTGGAACCGCAACCGAAATTGCGCCCTGCCACGATGATGTCGCCCTTCTTGATCTTGCCTGCGATCTCAGGCCGCGCTTTCTCGAAGACGAAGGTGCCTAGCCGGTCGTTGTTGTTACTGGTGAGCCTCTCGGCGGGAATGATCTGGTCCGTGTCCACGTGGTCCCCGAACTTCCACACCTTACCTCGCATGATCTCCGCCATGATCCTCACGCCCCTTCTGGCGCCACGATCCGACCGGCGATGGCACTCGCCGCCACCACCGCCGGGCTTGCCAGATACACTTCCGAATCCTTGTGCCCCATGCGCCCGATGAAGTTGCGGTTGGTGGTGCTGACGCACCTCTCCCCTTTGGCTAGGACGCCCATGTGCCCGCCCAGGCAGGCGGCGCAGGTCGGACCGGAAACGAACGCCCCGGCTTTCACGAACTCCACCAGCAGCCCTTCCTCGTCCGCCTGGCAGTAGATGCGCGAGCTCGCCGGGACGACGATCATGCGAACGCCCTCGGCCACCTTCTTTCCCCTGATGATCTCCACGGCGATCCTCAGATCTTCGATCCGTCCGTTGGTGCAAGAGCCGAGGAAGGCCTGGTCGATGATCACGTCCACCTCGCTCACCGGCTTCCCGTTCTCCGGCAGGTGGGGCATGGCCACCATCGGTTGGAGCTCCGTCAGGTCGTAGTCCATATCTCTCACGTAATGCGCGTCAGCATCAGGCGCTACCGCCTGATACTTGCCTTTCGCATGCCGCCGAACGAAGTGCATGGTCTCCGAATCGGCAGGAAAGATGCCCGCCTTTGCACCGGCCTCGATGGCCATGTTGGAAACGGTGAAACGATCCGCCACCGGGAAATGCGCCAAACCCTTTCCCCCGAATTCCAGGGTCTTGTAGTTCGCTCCGTCCACCCCGATGTCCGTGATGAGCTTGATGATCAGGTCCTTGCCCATGACGTACTTGCCCAGCCTCCCCGAGAGCGAGACCTTGATGGACTCAGGCACCTTGAACCATAACCTGCCTTCGGCAAAGACCGCCGCCGCCTCGGTGCTCCCTACCCCCGTGGCGAAGGCGTTCAACGCGCCATAGGTGCAGGTGTGGGAATCCGCGCCGACGATGAGACGTCCTGGCGCCACGAACCCCTCGTCGATCATGACCTGGTGGCAAACGCCCCCTCGCCCGACCTCGTAATAGTTCTTGATCTTCCAGCGCCGGGCAAAACGGCGCATCTCCGCCGCCTGCTCGGCCGAGGCGATGTCCTTGTTCGGGACGAAGTGATCCGGGACCAGGACGATCCTCTCCCGTTTCGGTTCGCAGTGCAGCTCCTCGAACTCACGGAAGGCGAGCGGACCGGTGACGTCGTTCACCATGACGAAGTCGACCTCCGCATCCACTATATCGCCAGCATAGGCGTCGCTGTTCGACTTCTTCGATAGGATGTTTTCGGAAATGGTCTTGCCTTTGGCCTTGGCCATGGGTCTTCACCCTTTTCCATGAGCTTTCTTTCGCGCGTAGAGCCGGTCGATGGCCTCGATGGTCGCTTCCACGCTGGTATTCACGATGTCAGTGCCCACACTCTTTCCCACCGACATGATCTTGCCATCCCCGTCCAGCTTCACCTTGACGCTCACTTCGCACAGCGCGTCGCTTCCGCCAGTGATGGCCGCCAGACGATACTCCTCCAGGGCGACCTTGTCCTTCAGGACGGAGCGGATGGCGTTGAGGGCGGCGTCCACCGGACCGATACCGGTCTGCGAACCCCGATGCACCTCACCGTCCATCTCCAGCGCTACCACGGCGGTGGGAGTGATGTTCACGCCGGTGAAGACGGCGAATTCCTTAAGCTTTATCTTGCGCGGTGTGTCCTCTTGGCCAGCGAAGTGGTATGCCAGGGCGACCAGTTCCGCATCGTCCACGTGCTTGCCGCTCTCCGCCAGCCTCTTGATCTCGTCCACCACCCTGGTCAGTTGCTCCTCGCCCACCTCCACTCCGTACTCGGACAGCTTTTCTTTGACCGAATGGGCACCGGTGTGCTTGCCCATTACAATGGAGCGCTGCATCCCCACCAGCTCTGGGGACATAGCCTCGTATGTGCTGGGGTCCTTGAGCACGCCGTGAACGTGAATTCCAGATTCATGCGCGAAGGCGTTGTTGCCCACGATGGCCTTGTTGTCCGGTATGGGGACGCCGGTCACCCGGGACACGGTCTTCGAGATGAAGCCGATCTTGCGCGTGTCGATGTTCGTTCGTGCGCCATAGAAGGCCATCAGACCGAGCACCACCTCCTCCAGGGAGGCGTTGCCCGCCCTCTCGCCCAGGCCGTTCACGCACACATGCACCTGTTGCGCGCCGTTCTGCACGGCCACGAGGGAGTTCGCCACCGCTAGGCCGAAATCATCGTGGCAATGGATGCTCAGTGGCACCTTGGTGACGGGCATGACCTCGCGGATGAGGTATTCCATCGCTTGCGGGGACATCGTCCCTACGGTATCCGGGAGATTGATCTTGTCCACCTTCGCCCCCTGGACCGCCTGATGCATCTCCTTCAGGAAGTCGAGCTGGGTCCGGGTCGCGTCCTCGCAGGAGAACTCCACCGTCAGGCCATGGCTCTTGGCGTATTCGATCGACTCGACCGCCTTCGACTTGACCTGGTCCGGGGTCATCTTCAGCTTGTTCTTCATGTGTATCTCGCTGGTGGCGATGAACGTGTGCACGTAGTCCAGTCCGCAGTCTATCGCCGCATCGATGTCCTCCTGCCGGCATCGTGCTAGCCCGCAGATGCGAGGCTTCAGTCCCGCGGCGGCGATGCGTTTCACCGCCTGCCTTTCTCCCGTTGATATGATGGGGAAGCCTGCCTCGATCACGTCCACGCCCAGATCGCTCAGCAGCTCTGCGATGCGCAGCTTGTCCTCGCAGGACAGCGCCACGCCCGGAGTCTGCTCTCCGTCCCTGAGCGTGGTGTCGAATATCGTCACCTGTTCTGGGACATCGGCATGGCTGATCATGGCGTTGAAGTGACTGGTGTATATCCCTTTTCTCTCCGGGAAACCCTTGTCAGGCTTGTTGGACATTCAATTCACCTTCAGACCGACACCGGCCCGATAGAACCAGGCGCCGAACCGAGGGACTCTACAACAATGAGATTGGAAGCAAGCGCAAAAGCAGGTCCTGGTTACGAATGTTTCCACTCATTGCTAGGCCTCAATCGGCTGCTTCACGAATTAACGAATCCTTATATAAAATCATTGTCAGGATGTGCCGGGGCGCGTCGTAGCACGGGTCCAGTTCACACTCCTGGCTCTTCGCCCCATATGAGCTTATGCAGTTGTGGCAATACCCTGGCATTTATCTTTCTGGCAAGCACGAACTGAGCGATCGGCTCCAGGTCCATTCCGCCCACAGGGGTGAAGATGACGTTGCAGTTGACCGTGTTGGTCTTGAGGATATTCTCCGCGTAACTGAGGTCGTTCATGTCCGCCACGATGAACTTGAGCTGGTCGGCGGGCGAGAGCAGCTCGATATTGCTGAATAGCATGCGCTCCTCCATGCTCGAGGACGGACACTTGATGTCCATGGAGATGAGCATGTTCTCCGCGCACGGGACGTCGTCCAGAGGCAGGGATCCATTCGTTTCCAATGTGACCTGGTAGAGCCTCTCCACCAAGAGATTGAGCAGCCTGATGGTGTCCTTCTGCAAAAGGGGCTCGCCGCCGGTCACGCAGATGAAAGGCGTGTCCAGCTCCTTTATTCGAAGCATGATCTGCTCCACGGACATGTCCTCGCCCCCTTCCCTCGCATACTTGGTGTCGCACCAGTCGCAGTCGAGGTTGCAGCCAACCGTGCGCACGAACGTCGTCGGGGTGCCTATGAGCACCCCCTCCCCCTGCAAGGAACGGAAGATCTCCTTGATTTTCATCTTGATCCCTCGTACTCGATCTCATCCGCATGACCAGCTTCTTTGAACCCTTTCAATCGAAGGAGGCAGGAGTCACATTGGCCGCAGGCCTTCGCTCCTCCTCTGTAACATGACCAGGTAAGGTCAAGAGGGGCCTCGAGCTCCTTTCCCAAGCGAACGATCTCCGCCTTGCTCTTGCGCAGCAGCGGAGCGATCACCCGCACGGGATTTCCTTCCACACCGCGCCTGGTGCCGACCTCAAGCACCTTCTCGAACGCCTGAAAGAACTCCGGCCGGCAGTCGGGATAGCCACTGTAGTCCAGCGCGTTAGCGCCGATGTAGATGCGGTCGGCCTCGACGCTCTCGCACAGACCGGCGGCCACGCTCAGAAAGATGATGTTCCGGGCCGGGACGTAGGTTGGGGGGATGTCACCGCCTATGTCCCGGACGTCTCTTCCCAGGGGCACTTCCACCTCCGTCGACGTCAGCGCGTTGGTGCGATAGGCAGATAGGTCCATGTCCACCACCACGTGCTGCTTCAGGCGATAGTGGGCGACTACCTGCTTCGCTGCCTCCAGTTCGCGGAAATGCCTCTGGCCATAACGGTAACTTACGGGCACGACCTCCTCTCCTAGCGCCAATGCATAGGCCAAGGTGACCGTTGAGTCCAATCCCCCCGACAGAAGAACGACCGCCTTTGCCAAGGAATCACCTCAGCTTGCTAGAAGCGAAGGCGCTCTGACCCAGCTCCTCATAGACCCCGATCTCCACTTCCTTCACGTTCGGGGGGAAGGTCATGCGCTGCAACAGCATCTCCAGAATGACCCGCGCCATCTCCTCCGTGCTCGATTCCTCCGCATCGATGATCACCACGTCCTCCGCCGGGAAGATGTAGCGCTTGCCTTGGGTGGTGGCCTCCACCTCTTCGCCCAACTTGAGCTTCAGATGGGGACAGTTGCCTGGGAGGATGACGCGATGATCGAACTCTTCGGCGATGGCCCGCAAGGTCTGCTTGACGATGAGGAAATCCACCACCATGCCCCTCTCACCCTTCTCGCCGTGGAGCACCAGCCTGATGCTGTAGGAATGCCCGTGCAACCGGCCGCACTTGCTATGCCCTGGGATCATGTGGGACGCAGAGAACTTGATCCCCGCCTCCCGGCCGTCGATCTCCAATCTCATCGACCGATGCACAACCTCGGCCTTATTATATCTTTTTGCTGCCCACCAGTGCGGAGGCGAGAGCTATGGAATCGATGTAGCTGGTCTTCGCTCGCGAGGTGTCCACGAACACCTTGTCGATGTTCAGCACCACCGCCCCCAGCGCTCGGCCTTCGCCCAAGAAGTGCAAGGTGCGGAAGATGAGGTTGCCGGAGATCCCGTCCGGCGCGATGATCATGTTGCAGTCCTTGGCTGCATCCTCTATCAATATCTCGGCGTGCCTGGCAGATATTCCAATGGCATTGGCCTTGGACGCCACCTCCTCCCCCTCGGCCAGGCTCCGGTCCACCACTGCGCTTCGTCCCTGGTCGCCTTTGCGGCCTCCGGAGAGGACCCCGACCTTGGGTTCCACGCCCATCTGCCTCATCAACTTCGCCCCCAATGTCACGAGCTCCAGCTTCTGCTCAACGCTGTTGCCCTCGTCCACTCCCACTGGGGCAAAGAAGAACACCTTCCCCACGCGGGGCTGCAGGATCGCCATGCGCAGGACGTGGTCCACTGAGAACTCGCGTTTGATCGCCCTCATGACCGCGTTGGAGTCGAGGCTTCCACGTACCGCTGCGTCCAGTTCACCGCTCTTCAACGCCTTGATCAGCTCGTCCGGATCGCGGTAGACCTTCACTTTGCCGTAGTCGGCAGCGTTGGCTATCGAGGCGCTGGCCTCCACCTTCTCCACATCCTCCACGGCGCCTATGCCGATACGCCGATCATGACTCCTTGCCTTCGTCAGGATGGCCTCGGGACTGAGCATCAGAGAAATGAACGCGCTCGCGACTCTTATGACTGTCGCAAGGCTACCCGGACGACGGTCCTGCATCAGACAGAGATGCTGTCGAAAACGTAGTCCTCCCACTTTCTTTCGCCGAGGACGATCTCCAGCTCCTTGGGAGTGAGGATGGGTTGCTTATAACGCATATAGTCGTCAATCGCCAGGCGCGGGCAGGCGGTGGAGACGAAGGCGTCCAGGCCATAGCCGGCAAGACGATCGGGGTCGATGTTGTTCGCCACCAGGATCACCGCCTTCTTGCCCTTCGAATCAAGCTTGGCTCGCAGCTCCTGCGCCAACGCCAGACGCTTCTGTCCCGGCTTGGAGGAGACCAGGATGCCATACGATCGGGCTTCCGCCGCTCGAACGATGGCCCCGTGCCTCTGCCGCAGGGTGCGGTCCTTCAGTTCGTCCACGTCCCGGATCTGGCGTATGAAAGGGTCCAGGACGATCACGGGTTTTCCTGTTCCCAGGGAGACGGCCAGAGGATGGAAGTCCCCGCTTCCGATGTAGAGATAGCAGTCCACTCTCTCTGCCAGAGAGGATGCAGCGCTCACGTTGCACCCCAGCACCTGTCCGGGATGCTTGATCCGTCCATCTCCACGTCCTACGAACACTTGCTTTCCCTCTCTCTCCAGCGCGGCTCTGACCGTTTCCAGCTTGTCGATGTGCTGGGCTGTGGTCACCAATCCCACGCGGTCGCAAAGCCTCTTCGCCGCCTCCGGGACGAGCTCCAGCACGTGGTAATCGGCCGTCACCTCAACGAACAGCACGCCTTCGTCGGTCTGGAGAGAGGGCATCTCCGAATGTCCGAAATGCACTAGGGCGTCCGAATACTCCTTGTATTGCAGGTTCACATCGCACGCTCCGTAGCAGGGATCGGCGAGCACCAAGTATCTCGCTCCGGTCGACTTCTCCAGCTCCTCCACCATCGCCCGGACTTGGGCGATCAGCCCCTCGGGCAGCTGCAATGCCACTAGCCTGGCTTTGCGCCGGAGGACGAAAGAGGCCACATCGGCCAAATGAAAGTCGTACATGAACGGCAAGAAGAGGAGATGAGCGGGTTAAATGGTTTGCTGCTTCAGACCAGGAGCTCTTTTCCCTTCTCCACCTGCACGTAGCAGGGGGTGGGGAGCTTGATGGCGGCGGACCACATGGCCTCCTTGGCCGCTGGCGCTGCGCTCACTGGTACCCGAACCGTGATGATCGGCTGGCCGGAATGCACCCGGGCCGCGGTGCCGACCGCCTTGCCGAATGCCGCCCTCATGCCGCTGGAGATACGGTCAGCGCCTGCGCCGGTAGCAAGCTTGTTCTCGCGTAGCACGTTGTGCGGATAGATACGAATCTTGAGATAGAAGTTGTTCGCCCCCGCTTTCTTGGTCAGCAAGCGGTTGGCCGTGACACGGGCCGCTTCCAATGCGGTGTGACGGATCTGACACGTCTCCTTGACGCGGAGGGTGAACTCGATCGGGAAATCTCCGTTGGGGTTCCCGAGGTCGAACTGGTTAATGCGTAAGGCAGGGACGCCTCCCATGTACTCTCTGCGGGTATAGGCCTGTCCCCTGATCTGCGTGTACATCCTTGCTGGCTTCCTTGCCATGTGACATCACCGAAATGAATCCACTAAGGGGTGCCTACATTAGGATTGCGGTATATAACAATGATGGCCTGACGGAGTGTGGAACTCGATCGAAAATACAGACTTCCAGCATCGATCGGAACGAGGCTTCGGGGCGGCTCTCGGTCTCCGAACCTGAGGTCTCTCCATACCGGGCAAGGTATTATATCAATCAGCGTTTACAGAAGCCCCGGACCGCTTGGAAATGAGGATGAGGCAGTGAGCAGACGGAGGATCACGAACCGGGAGGTTAGGGATGTGGCGGAGGAGCGCATCGAGACCCTCCTGCGCATGTCGGAAGCGGAGGCCGTGGGGGGCAACCTGGAAAGGAGCCGCCGCTACTTCGGCATGGCTAGGAACATCAGCATGCGCACGAACACCCCCTTGCCCAGGGGTTTCCTGTACTGTCGTCACTGCCTGACGCCCCTCGTCCCCGGCCGGAACTGCCGGGTCAGATTGCGGTCACGACGGGTGGTGACGCACTGCCTCGCTTGCGAGGGCTTCCGCCGCCACCCTTACATCAAGGAGAGGAGGAAGGAACATGGAAACCAAGAGCAAAAAGGAACTTAAGGGAATGGGCACGGAGCTCGCGCCCACCATCCACGTCGGAAAAGGCGGCTTGACCGAGGGTTTGGTGGAAGAGGTCAAGAACCAGATCAAGAAGAACAAGCTGGTGAAGGTCAGGGTGCTCGCCTCCTCTTCCCAGGAAAAGAAGGATCTTGCACAGGAGTTGGCGGATAGAGCGGGCGTCAGCCTGATCGAGTTGCGCGGCAACACGGTCCTGCTCTGCGACGAAAAACTCTATGCCGCCAAAGGCGATTCAACCTGACCGAGGTCGGGATATGCTAGACATCGATCTCATCCGCGAGGACCCGGACCGCATCCGCGCCATGCTGCGCAACCGCAACTATCCAGAGGATGCTTTGGACTCTTTCCTGAGCGTCGACTCGGAGTGGAGGAAGCTGGTGGAGGAAGGAAACCAACTGAGACGCCTCCGCAACACCGTGTCCGAGCAGATACCCAAGCTCAAGGACGCGGAGAAGCAGAAGAAGATCAAGGAGATGAAGGGGGTCGCCTCCCGCATCGCCGAGATCGAGAAGCGCGTGGCCGAACTCGAGGCCTCCAGGAGCGAAATCATTCTCAACCTGCCCAACCTTCCGCACGAGAGCGTGCCCATCGGCGCCAGTCCAGCCGATAATGTCTTGGTCCGCACCGGGGGCGAGCCGAGGAAGTTCGATTTCAAACCCAGAGACCACATCCAGCTGGGCGAAGAGCTGGACATCATCGATTTCAAGCGGGGAGCGAAGGTGGCAGGAAGCGGGTTCTATGTGCTCAAGGGAGACGGAGCGCGCCTGGAGAGGGCCATGATCAACTTCTTCCTGGACCTGCACAGGCACCAAGGCTATACTGAGGTCTTCCCTCCCATAGTGGTCAATCGCGCCGCGGTCGTCGGCACCGGGCAGTATCCAAAACTCAAGGATGACATGTATTGGTGCGAGCGGGACGACCTTTGGCTCAATCCAACGGCCGAGGTGCCCGTGACCAACCTTCTACAGGACGAGATATTGAATAAGGACCAGTTGCCTATCCTCTACACCGCCTACCTGCCCTCCTTCCGCCGCGAGGCCGGCAGGAGCGCGGAGATGAAGGGCATCATCCGGGTGCACGAGTTCAACAAGGTCGAGCTGGTGAAGTTCGTGCTGCCCGAAGATTCGTCCAATGAACT
Source organism: Methanomassiliicoccales archaeon (assembly GCA_026394375.1). Lineage (NCBI taxonomy): Archaea > Methanobacteriati > Thermoplasmatota > Thermoplasmata > Methanomassiliicoccales > Methanomassiliicoccales archaeon. The sequence continues at coordinate 17,243 of JAPKYJ010000018.1, read as the reverse complement.
GGAAACGCTGCTCTGCGACGCCGAGGACACCATACGATACCTCGACCTGCCCTACCGAGTGCTGCTGCTATGCACGGGGGATATGGGCTTCGCGAGCGCTAAGACCTATGATATTGAGACGCATGCTCCTGGCAGCGACCAGTGGCTCGAATGCTCGTCATGCAGCAGCTTCACGGATTTCCAGGCCAGGAGGGCGCGCATCAAGTACCGACCCGAGGCGCACCTGAAGAGCGAGTTCGTCCACACTCTGAACGGTTCCGGGGTAGCGCTGCCGCGCACCATGGTGGCCGTCTTGGAGAACAATCAGAACGAAGATGGATCGGTCAGCATTCCAGAGGTGTTGCGACCTTACTTGCAGGGACAAGAGACTATTGAGTAGAGGGCTCGGCTCAGCCTTCTATCTTTTCCCCTGTCCTGCTTCTTGGAACGCCCTTCAGAGCCCACTTGAAGAACGTGGGAGTGAACAGGGCGGTGGCCACGCCCATGAAGATTACCACCGAATAGAGGTCTTGACCAATGATGCCTTTCTGCAGCCCATAGAGCGCGATGATCAACGCCACCTCCAGCCGCGGGACCATCCCCAATCCGACGGCCAGCGACTCGCGGCGGGACATACCGAAAGCTCGTGCGGGGATGCCACATCCCACGACCTTGGTCAGAGCGGCGACCGCGGTCAGCACGAGCGCGAAGAGCAAGAGCGTGCTCAGCCCCGAGACGTCGAACAGGGCACCCAGGGAAATGAAGAAGACTGGAACGAGGATGACGCTCAGATACTCGGTACCTTGCTGGAACTCCCTTCTGATCGGAAAGGACGAGAAGACGGCACCAGCGACGAAAGCACCCACGATGGCGGAGATGCCGATGACCTCGGCGATGTAGGCGTACGACAAGGCAAGGGCGAAGGCCAGCATGAAGCCGGTGTGCTTGATGCCCCTGGCCTTGCCCTCCTCCTCCGCCTTGGTGATTATCCGGCAGAAGACCCTGGTGCCCACGAAGATGGCCGCCGCGATGAAGACCACCGCCGCCACGATCAAATATAGGATGTGCCCGGCATCGATGCCTCCGCTCGCGAAACCACCTGCGATGCCCAGGACGATCATACCCAGAATGTCATCCACCACCGCCGCCCCCAGGATGGCGCAGCCCACGTCGTGGTCGATCATCCTCAGTTCCAGCAGCACGCTGGCGGTGACGGAGACGCTGGTGGCCACTAAGGTTGCCCCGATAAATATGCCCTGGGCCACGGTGGCACCCGGAAGCATGACGATCGCGACCAGATAACCTGCCCCCCAAGGCACCAAGACCCCGCCCAATGCAATGGCCGCGTTCCGCTTGGTGTAGATGCGGCTTAGATTAGCCTCAAGGCCGATGAGGAAAAGGAGCACTATCGCGCCTAGCTGCGCGAACACTGAGATCATGGCTGGATCGATGAGCTTGATTCCGAAGAGGGTCCCAACAACGCTCGGTCCGATTATGATCCCGATGATGATCTCTCCGATGACCAGGGGCTGCCCAATGCGGATGATCAAGAAATGGCTTAGCACGGCGATAAGCAGGAGAAAAGTCATCTGGAACCAGATCGCCGCCTCCTGAGCCATGGGAACCTCTGGCTACATGACTTCAAGGAGAATTAAGTATTACCTCGGATGCAGGGAAAACCTCAGGCGAGACATCACTTCTCGCCACCGAGACCTCTCAAACCCGCGGCCTCGAAGGCGTCCTGTATGTTGATGATGAGGTCGGACCGGACCCGCTTGGTCCTCATGGAATCCTTGACATAGACGATGACCTCGTAGGATATCTTATCGCCCCGGAACTCCCGTGCGAAGATCTCGGGCTTAGGTTCCTTCATCAGCCCTTCCTCCCGGGTCACTGCCTTGGCAATGATGTCCTCCACAACGCTGTGCGATATCGATGACGGCAGCTCCAGTCTGACCGATAGCCCATGCGATCCGGAACGACTGAAGTTCAGAATCGTTCCGCTGATTATCTGGCTGTTGGGCACCTCCACCGTCTCCCCGTCCTCGGTGCGGACTCGAGTGAACACCAGGTTCTTCTCCACCACTTCACAGACCAGGTCCTTGCCCAGCTTCACCCGGTCGCCGATATCGAAGGGGTCGCTGTTCATCAACGCCAGCCCAGACACGATATTGCGGATGGTGGTGTAGGACATGGCGATGCCCAATGACACGAACAAGAGCGTGACGATGACGAGGAGGAAGCCCACCGACTCCAGTCCCGCCATGGAGAACAACATGAAGACGGCCGTGAAGAAAGCGATGATATATAACACATACCTCACCAGGTCGTTGAACAGGTCTATGACCTGGGGGTTGAACTTCTTGGTTCGGAACTTGTAGTCCTCGAAGATCGCCCCCACCAGCTTCACCACTGCGAATATGGCGAGCACGAGGATGATGGTGGAGCCGATCTTGGTCACGTTGCTGTCCAGGAAGTCGCGCAACCCCTTCAAAGGCTCCAGATTCGGCACGAACGAGATGAGCACCAGGAGGATGAGGCCGGCGGCGGTCACATAGACCACGTAGCTTAGGAGCAGGGAGGTGAACTCGATGGCGCTCCCGTGTAGAGCGTGAACGTCCTTCTTGGTCATTCGGGCCCTGCGCGATACCCGACGAAGCACCCGGACGATGAGCATGGCCACCAGGAGGACGATACTGATGAAGACTATGTCCAGCAAGTAGCCGAGGTATTTGTCCCAGACCTCGGTTCTGAATTCCTGCCATACCTGGGCAGTGACGAACAGGGCCACGAACACCAGGATGATAACGAGGACCACCTTCACCATGCGACCCAGGTAGGTGATCACCTCGTCGTCCGTGTAGTCCGACTCCTTGACCTTGAGCTGCTCCAGGTTCTTGGACAGATAAGACCAGAGATAGAGGGATATGACCAGCAAGATGAGGAATAGCAGGATCGCCCAGCCGTAGTCTGCCAGCCACGTGGACGAATCAGCGGCCACGGGTAGGGACTGCTCCAATGATGCCACGCCTGTCGTATTTGCTCAGAGTATTAAATCATTTACCAAGCACCAGCACACTCGAGGGATGGAAATGATCGGCAGGCAGGTCACATGCCCCTCACCTCGATCGCGTTCCCCTGGTTCTGCCCGTTGGCATGCAGTGAAGCCCACAACACCCAGCAGTCCACCAGTTTGTCCGCATCTGTGTTGAAGAGCGTGCTCAGGTAGCGCCCATCGATGCCCTCGAATAAGACCCCGAAGACCACGCTCCAGTTCTGAGGTCCGTGCCTAGGAGGGATGAATGCAGCAAGGTTCACCTGGATCTGCCCGCCGAAGCTGAACTTGACCCCATCGCCAATCGAACCTAGGATGCGGGGAAGCCCCGCCTGACCGTAGGCTCCAAACCGAATGTACACATCATCCAGCAACTCGTCCAGAGAGTGCGCCTTCGGCATCGCGGCAGCCGGGTTGGCGAAACCGCATAGGGCAGAACGGACCGCGTCGGCGATCCATTGCAGCCCCTCCCTCACGAAGTCACCCGTGACCAAGAGGCTGAGACGCAGGGAACCGCTGAAGCTCTGAGTGCAGTCCTGCAGCTTAAGTTCCAAGAACAGGCCCATCTCCACCACCGCATCGGCCAGAATGTCGATCACCGTGTCCAGCACTTCCTTGATCACGCCGGTGATCAGACTGGCAAGCGAATCCAGGCTGAATGCGTTGGCACTGGCGAAGCGGCCGAAAGCTCGCAGGGCTGCCTCCCCCAGAGCATGCATCATCACATCGCGGTCGTTCATCACCACCGTCTGGAAGTGGTTCCTGCTGCCCCGGGTCCCATCCTTGAACGTCCAGCTCTCCGCTCCGTCGGTCTTCCTCTGCCAGGTGCGACCATCGCCGTAGTAGTCGGTGAGGAACTGAGTGGAATCGACCTTGGTGCCAGAGGCATCCCGGAGCACCACAGATTCACCCAGCGGGGCGTCGTGCTCACCTCCGTTGTCCAGCATCAATTTCGGGAACACGTGCACCAGATAGCCCCGCGGAGGAATGACCTCGTCCTCGATGGCATCCACTTCCTGCGAGCCGTGCGAGGTCTCCAGATACCAGCCGGAGACCTCCACGTCCATGGCAGATGGATTGTAGAGCTCGACCCATTCCCTTCCAGCATCGGCACCCTGAGGATTGAGCTCCACCTCGTTTATGACCACGTGGTCATTGATCGGACGGTTGTATTTGAGCTCGAAGCCAGCGTCGATGGAACCCGTGAGGCCGGGAATGGGAAGGGGGATGCGGGACAGGAAAGCACCGATGCCTGGCACGTCCGCCAGGGAGAACCGCAGGACATCGTACTGCACGATCTTGGGCATGCAGAGCTCGATCACGAAGCTGGGGAAAGACCCGACCAGCTCGAAGAGGTGGTCGCAAACGATCATGAGCGGATCGAACGTGCCCTTGGCCACCCAACCATCTCCCAACATGGTGCTGTTGAAGACGATGTCCGTGCCTTTCTTGTAGATGCTGGCTACACGCATGGTCAGGCTTAGCTTGGTGCCACCCAAGTCCACGGTACCTGTCAAACGAAGATAGTCTCGGCTCCGGCCATAGGGGATGTCGTTAACATCCGTCTCCAAGAGGAACTGGATGCCAAGCAGGCTGAAGGACACCTTGATCTTGCCCACCGTGTCGGTGACCGTCCGACCCAGCCATTCGGCGAAGGAGGAGAAACCGCTTTCCAGGATGTCCTTGATCCCTTGGACCACCTGCGTCACCAGGTCCGACAACCACTGAACCGCCTGCATCGCGTAGGAGAGTACGGTCGACACCACATCCTGGAGGAAGGAGAAGATGGAGTTGATCCCATCCCAGGCCCATTGGAGCGCACCCACGATGCCATCCCATATGGCCTGGAAGACCTGTTCCATCTGCTTGAGGGCGGTCATCGTGGGCCGGTAGTCCACTCCGTCCAAGGGCCACCCGCTGCTGGTGCAGAGCCCGAAACGGAAATCGAATGGCACGTTGGCGCTTGCCTGAGGTGAGCCACCGGCAATGGACGAGAGCTCGCCAGAACAGCCAAGCGTCAGTTGGAGCTGCCCTCTGACCGCCACCTCGAACTGACTCTGGAAGGGGCAGAGGGTGAGGTTGTTCAGGTCGGTGACACGACGGTTGGGGTAGTCCTCCGCCTCACGGGCGTACTGGAATGGGTACTTGATGCTCACTTCGAGCAGCCCATCCCCCGTCGTCCAAGGCATTTGCACTTGGGGCAGCAGTTCTTCCTTGGCCACCACCTCGTTCTCCAGGCGCAAAGGCAGAGGCCCGAGGCCGTGCAGCGCTATCGTCACCTTATCACCGCGTAGGCGGCTGCCTTGTTCCAGGTCGTCGATCATCCGCATGGCAAGACGTCGCACCACTTCCCCCGCTCCGGGCACCATGCCTATCGCGCCCAAGGCCAGGCGCACCACGGCATCGTTGAGGGAGAATCCATGACCATCTATGGTCACGTTGCTGAAGACGGCATCGAACAGTTGAATGCGCCCCTCCACTCTCCGATAGAAGGCCTCCATGGCCGTTTCTCTGATCCCCCAGGATGTGTCCAGCACCATGTCCCAAGCGATGCTTTGGCCGGCTGCCTTCAGCGCCTCCGGCCCGAACCCCTCTCCTGCCAGGGAGTCGTTGGCCAGCTGGTATGCCATCTTTGAAAGCGCCCAATTGACCGAACGGTTGGCCTGGAATATCTCCATCCAGCGGGAGGAAACGAACGTGACGAAGGCGAGCGCCATGCCGTCGTGCAGTCGCTGGGCGTGGGATGCCTTGGCCACGGCTAGATCCAGCCAACCATTCCCTGCGCTCAGCGCACCTTCAAGCGCCTCATCCAGCTCAGAAAGGAAACATTCCTGGTCCATGGGATCGAGCCTGAGCCCCACTTGCTCCAGGTCCAGGTTCTCTGCCACGCCCATGGCAACGCTCTTGACGAATTGCTCCAGCGCCTCCCCCATCTCGAAGGTGCTGGCCTTGTAGTCAACGTAGAACGAACGCCATTCCGGCGAGGAGATAAGGTCGAGGGATGGGAAATCCAGTTCCTGGAGCCCCTCTAGCTCAAACAACACGGTCTCTCCGTCGTCGTTCAGTACGGAGATGGTGCGGTGAGGTATCTCAATGAGAAAATCCGGGGAACCACAGTTGAGGTAACGATACTCGCTCTCGGGAACACCAGCGGCGTCCAAGCGCTTTCGCATCCAATCCAAGGCGAGCTCATTCGTCGGGTCGCCCCCGAACAGCGCGCTGAGCACGTTCGATATCGTAAGCTGGACGCTTTCCACTGCCCCTTCCAGGAAGCGCCCCAGGTCCATCACGTGCAGGTAGTCCAACCACCTGAGCACCAAGCCATCGGCGGCGGCGAACAAGCTCTGCGCGACAACGGTCCTCGTGTCCAACTGGTCCTCCCCAAGAAGGGAAAGGAAGAGGTCGGCCGGGTCCAGTTGACCACGAGATGCGAGCGTCCGCTCCGCCAGCTGCAGCGCCTCCTCGGAGGAGGCCATTCCTGCTAGTATGGAAAATGTGTTGGAGAGATCGTAGTTGCGGAAGAGTCGCACCTCCTCCAGCACCACGGCCAGGTTGACAGCGTTCTCTACGTCCTGTTCTGTCAGGAGAGCAGTGGGAGAGCAAAGGCCAAATCGGTCCAAACGAGCCAGCGCCCGCTTCTGTACCAGGGCAGAGAGCTCGTATCGCACGATGTTCTCGAAGTGGTTCTTGTCGCCGCTGACGGCAGAGGCGAACGCCTCCAAGCGGTTCTGCAGCAGGGGCACTGGCAGGTACAGACGACTGTCCATGTCCTCCGTCTTCAACAAGTATCCGTTCCCGCAGGATACGTTGAAAGTGACGTTGCCGGTGACCGTCAAGTAGGAGGGTATCGTGACATTGGTCAGCTGAGCGGTCCCGCCTCCGCTCTGCCCCCATTGGGTCACCTCGCCAGCGCTCAGACGGAGGAACGATAAGGCGACGGAGTTCCGCTGCACGTCCAAAGAGAAAGAGGAAGAATGCCTGGGATAATCCACCCGCAGTCGTTCGTCCCAACTTGCCTCGAAAAGCGAACCCAACGTGCTCTCGTTCGCCAAGGGATTGCTCTGGACCGTGCGCAGGGCTTCCGCGTACGCTTTCCTTTCCAGGACCATTCGCTCTTCCTCCGCCATTCGGAGCATGCCTTCGAGGTAGGCGTCCAAATCCCGCGAACTCTGCTCGTGATCCTCGATGCTCGAAAGAACAGCCACGCTGGCCCCCGCGAGCACCATGATGAGCACGGCGGCAAGGGCGAAGGACATCTGACCGAGTCGGCTGCGATCTGCCCCACTGAGAAAGGTTCCACGCCTGGTAAAGAAGGAAATGCGCCTCATGAGTGGGGCGAGAGGCTCCGCTTCTTAAAGCGTCACAAGCTAACTGCAGCCTTCATCGAACAGTATGGCAGGAGGCAAGCCTATGAAAAGAGGATACACGAAGGATGACGATGAAGCGTCAGGCCTTCCGCTCTTCCTCTTTCTCTAGCCTCTCCACCGACATGCGGATGAAATTCTCCAGGTGGGAAGAGATGAAGGGGTTGTCAGAATAGCCACAAAGTGATAGGTCGGGAGAAGCTATCATGGCTGTGCGTCCATCGCTTATGACGTCCGTCGCCAGGAGGTCTTTTCTCCGGTGGACGCGGGTGCTTTCCGGCATCTTGACCGAAGGCTCGGCGATGATCACCACCTCCACCCCCCGCTTGACCGCGTCCCGGAAGCGTTGCGCATGCTCATTCCTGATCTCCGCCATCACCGGAGTGGAGATGATGAAACTGCGGGTGGCTGAATCGAGCATCTCCCCGATCTTAGAAAGCACACCCTTCCTTCCAGATATCGTGTAGACGAGTTGAGGCGTGCCCCTCTCGCTCAGCATTCCTTGGATCATGTGCAACTTATCGAACGTGTCCTTGATCTCTTCGAGAACGGACTCCCTTGTCTCCTCGATCGGAATGGCGTGGAATATCGCCGGCCTTCCCTCGGTGAGCGTCACGAACCTCTTCTCCTTGAGCGACTGGAGCGCTTTGTACGCCGAGGTCCTCGGTATTCTTGCCAGCTCCGCAATCTCCTCCGCCGTGGCGTGGTTCTTGGCGATGAGCGCCACGTAGGCCTTGGATTCGTAGTCGGATAGACCTATCTTGCTTAGGATCGCTGCGATTTTATTGTATTCTTCCCCGATCGAATCGAGGTCCAGACTGAGAACATCGATGAGATTCATTCTATCATTTGTAGCGCCTATAGCTACAATAGTATTAAATCTTCACTGGTTTTACCAACGTCCAAGGTGTCACAAAGATGATCGCGAAAGAGAGCGGTCTCCAGAAAGGGCTCCCCAAGAAGACGGGGTCTCTCTGTCCAGAGTGCAAGAAGATCATCATCGCCTCGCTCTATGAGAGGGATGGCAAGGTGATGATCGAGAAGAGCTGCCCGGAGCATGGTAAGACCACGGACGTCTACTGGTCCGACGTCGAGATGTACCTGAAGGCGGAGAACTTCGCTTATGACGGTATAGGGGTAGAGAACCCGGCCATCCCCAACGCCAAGGTCTGCCCGAACGAATGTGGGTTATGCCAATTGCATCTGTCCCATACCGCCCTGGCCAACGTCGACCTCACCAATCGCTGTAACCTCAAGTGCCCCATCTGTTTTGCCAACGCGAACGCCGCCGGCTACGTCTACGAGCCGAGTTACGAACAAGTTGCGAAAATGCTCACCATGCTGCGCGAGGAACGCCCGGTCCCGACCCCGGCGGTGCAGTTCTCTGGCGGTGAGCCGACCATCTACCCCCGCTTCGTGGACGTCATCAAGAAGGCGAAGGAGCTAGGCTTCTCCCAGATCCAGGCCGCCAGCAACGGCATCCGTTTCGCCAAGGAGCCAGAATTCCTGAGAGAGGCGGTGGACGCAGGCTTGAACACCATCTACCTGCAGTTCGACGGTCTGACCGATGATATCTACATGGCCTCGCGCGGCGCACCCCTCGTGGAAACGAAGAAGAAGGTCATCGAGAACGTGCGCAAGCTCCAGAAGAAGCCCTCCATCGTGCTCGTGCCGACCATCGTCAAAGGCATCAACGACGATCAGGTGGGCGAGATATTCCGCTATGCCGTGGAGAACATAGATGTCATCAGAGGCATCAACTATCAGCCGGTGGCATTCACGGGCCGCATCGACCAGGATGAGAGGGCCAAGCAGCGCTATACCCTTCCCGACCTGGTGAAGGACCTGGAGAAGCAGACCGGCAAGGTGACCAAAGCGGACTTTTACCCTGTGCCGTCGGTAGTGCCAGTGTCCACCTTGATCTCGGCACTATTAGGAGAGTCGAAGGTCACTTTCACCACCCACCCGCACTGCGGCTTGGCCACGTACCTTTTCGTCCAGGACCAGGACCACATCATTCCGCTCACAAGGTTCGTGGACGTGGAACCTCTCTTCAAGGAGCTCTACGCCCTCTCGCTGAAAGCGGACAAGGCCAAGGTCAAATTCCCCCAGAAAGTTAAGGCATTCAACATCCTGAAGAAGTACGTCGACAAAGACAAAGCTCCGGAAGGACTGGATTTGGTCAAGTTCCTGCAGATGATGAATACCGTGCTCGGTGATTCGTCGAAGAAGAGCTTGTCGGAGTTCTCCTGGAACATGATGTTCGTAGGGGGTATGCATTTCCAGGATGGCTACAACTACGATATCGAGCGGGTCAAGAGGTGTGCCATCCATTACACCACGCCGGACAACCGCATCATCCCCTTCTGCGCCTACAACAGCGGCCCGACGTACCGCACGGAGATCGAGAAGAAGTTTTCCGTGCCATTGGAGGAGTGGCGCAAGACCAGAGGGGCGGAATATACATGAGCGAGGCGACCTGGGCGAAGGTCAACAATGAGAAGTGCATGCATTGTGGGGCTTGCGTCGGTTCCTGCCCCCAGAACGCCATCTACTTGGCCGAGGTGCTGCTGGCATTCAGCGACGCCTGCAACCGCTGCGGCCGCTGCGTCAAGCTGTGCCCCGTGGGCGCTATTAGGATGGAGGGAAAGAAATGAAGTTCGACTACGACGTCATCGTGGTCGGCGCCGGACCGGCAGGTAGCGTCACCGCTCTGCACGCGGCCAAGAAGGGCGCCAAGGTGCTCCTAATCGAGAAGCGCCAGGAGATTGGCGCGTCCCTTCGTTGCGCAGAAGGCATCTCTCGCGAAGGGTTGGAGAAGGCCAAGCTCAAGATCGACAGGAGCTGGATCTCGACGGAGATCGCAGGTGCGAAGATCGTTTCCCCCAACGGCAACGTCTTCCGCCTGGACGAAAGGAACGCCGGCAACGAGGTCGGGCTGGTGCTCAACCGGCACTTGTTCGACAAGGCTCTGGCGGCGGATGCGGCCCGGGCGGGCGCGGAGATCATGCTCAAGACCGCTGCCACCGGCCTGATCAAGGATGAAGGCAAGGTGCGCGGCATCGTGGGCACGAGCTTCGGCGAGCCAATCAAGATCACCGCCAAGTGCGTGGTCGGTGCCGATGGCTACGAATCGCAAGTGGGACGATGGGGCGGCCTCAATACGACCATCAAGCCTTCGGACATCACCTCCTGCTTCCAGTACCGAATGACCAACCTGAAGGCCGAGCCGGACTTCTGTGAGTTCCTCATCGGATCGGTGGCTCCGGGTGGCTACGCTTGGATCTTCCCCAAAGGAGGGGATACGGCGAACGTTGGACTGGGCGTCCTTGGCTCCAGGCTCAAGCACCCGGGAGAGGTCAAGGCATATCTGGACAAGTTCATCAAGAAGGATGAGAGGCTACGATGCGGACAGCCGTTGGAGGCAGTGGCCGCAGCCGTTTCCGTCTCACCACCGGTGGAGAAGGCGATAGCGGACGGACTGCTTCTGGTCGGAGATGCGGCCAGGGTCATAGACCCCATCACTGGAGGGGGCATCGCCAACGGGACTATCCAGGCGGTGTTCGCCGGCGAGGTCCTCGGGGATTGCGCTCAAGCTGGAGACTTCAGTGAGGCCGCCTTGCAGAAGTATGAGAAGCTGTGGCGGGACCAGCTGGAGAACAAGCTCTGGCGCAATTGGATGGCCAAGGAGAAGCTCATCACCCTTTCCGACAAGACGCTGGACGAGGTCGTGAAGGTGCTCTCGGAGTGCGACATCAAGTCGATGTCCGTATACAACCTCCTGGCGGCGCTTAAGGGGAAGCTTCCCGACCTGGTCAAGGAGTTCGAGGAGTTAATCTGAGCTCCTCTATTCCCCCTTTTCCTGCGATTCCCTTTCGCCCTTTCCGCCACTCAAGATTCCAGCGGACGCAGTGGCTCAATGCTCGATGCGCACTCCATCCTCCCCGATGGCGACCTCGTACGGGATGCCGCCTTTGAGGCGGATGGCCTCGCTCACTTGCTTCGGGCGGTCTGTCAACGCAATCATGCTTCCCCCTCCCCCCGCGCCGGTCAACTTGGCGCCATAGGAATCAGGCAGAGCGGCCGATACCAATCTGTCAAGCTCCGGGGAGGAGACGCCTAGGATGGCCAGCAGGCGATGGTCCTTGGTCATGAGCTCACCCAGTCCCACCGCATCGCCTCGTCTCAGCCTGGTAATCCCTTCCCTCGTCAGCTGCCCTATCTCCTGGATGATATCCCTAGCGAAGACGGTGCGGTCGTGGTAACGCTTAACCTTCGCCACCAGCGGACCGGTGGATGCACGGATCCCGGTGAACCCTATGACGAACGTGAGCCGGGGAACGTCGCAATGATGAACGTACCACTCCCGCGAATCCTTCTGGATGCGCCAGAGCAAGTTCTCACCAGGAGCGTTGTCGATCAGAACGCCTCGCCCATGCACGCTGGTCGAAGTGTCCACCGGACTGGCCCGGCCCTGGACCGCCAGCTCCACTTCGAAGGCCTTCCTGGCCACATCCTCCCCTGAGAACGACCCTCTGCGGGAGAGAAGTAGCGCTAGCAGGGAGGTGCTCACCGCAGCGGAAGATCCCAGACCTGAACCCGAGGGAATCTCAGAGGCGGTGGTCAAGGCCAAGGGGCCCTCATGACCCGAAAGGCGTATGGCGTGGTGGACGTAGGAATGAGATATCTCCGAAAGCGGCGCCCCGTTCAGCGTCGATGAGGTCGCGGGTTCCATGCGACACCTCAACCTCAGATTCACGGCCACGGCTATGGCTGGCTGCCCAAAGACCACGGCGTGCTCTCCCAGCAGAATCATCTTACCCGGCGCCGAGGAGGTTTGGCTCAAGTGAGTGTCCACCTGATGGAGGAATGAACGGGAAGTGGTTTCAGTTTTGCGTTGATCGCCGGAAGCTTAGAGCTCGAACTCGGCCAAGGCCTCTTCGACCGCCTGGTTCGGGGACTTGCCCTGGAGATCCTTGCGGGGCGTGTTCCAGTACTTATCCTGGAAATCGTCCAAGGCCTTCTCCAGCTTCTCCTCGTCATCGAATTTACGGCCATGCGCCTGCATGAATTCATCCTGGAACGTCTTGAGGATGTCCACGCCATACTTCTTGTTGACCAGGGTGACCGCCAGGTAGTCGTCGATGTTCTCCGCCACCACTGCGCTCATGTCCTCTGGTAGGATATCCATCACCATGTCCAGCACCGCATTGGAGACGGTGAGGAACATCATCTCGCGCTTGTTCTGTTCCGGCGCGATCTGCTCATTGACGGCCTGGCTCAAGGTCTCGAACCAAAGGTCGTAGAGAGCGAATGACCGTTGGGAGTTGCCCGACAGGAAATCCGGCTCCGCGCAGCAACTCTCATCATGCTCGTGTTCCGCCTCGCAGCAAGCCTCAGCCTCTTTCTTCTTCGCTGTCTTGCCCTTGCCCGCCTTGGTCTTGGACTTCTTCTCGGCCATTTCCGAACCTCCGTGCCACATCACCCGAAGACGATGCGCTGGTCAGAATGGTGGAGAGCCTCCCTCGTATTTAAATGGACCAGTTTTGCTGGCCTGGAGAGCTGGACGGAGGGCTATGTTGCCGCATCTTCTCCAGCGCATCGGCCGAAGCCCGCCTCTCCGCCGCTTTCTTCGTCTTCCCCGTGCCCTCGCCTTTGATCACCCCACCCACCGAGACCGTGCACCGAAAGACCTTCTGATGTTCGGGTCCTTGCGCTTCATGGGTGAATACTGGTGGATCAAGGTCGAGCTTGCAGCAGACCTCATCGAGCGTGCTCCGAGAGAGGAAATCCTCAGGCATGATCCCTATCTTGCCATCCTTCAGCACCAGCCTGGTCACCAGCTTGGCGGCGGGGTTCATCCCTCCGTCCAAATAGACGGCGCACATGATCGCTTCCACCGCATCCGCCAAGACGCTCTCGGATATCCCGTTCCCTCTGAGGCCCTGTCCCAGCCTTATCAGGTTCCTCAGGCCCAACTCCTCTCCAATCCTCGCCAGGCTCTCTTCGTCGGCAATCCAACCCAGAGCTTTGCTCAGCTCGCCCTCATCGTCGTTTGGCCGATTCTGGAAGAGCCATTCGCACACCGTGACCTCGATTACCCGGTCGCCGAAGAATTCCAGGCGTTCGTAGGACTTGCCCTTCTTGGTCTCTCCCACATAAGAGGAGTGGGTCAACGCCTGCCGGAGAAGCTCCCTGCGCCCGAAACTGTAGCCCAGGCGTCCCTGCAGCTCATCCAGGCCTCGCTCGAAGAACACCCGCTCCGCCTCCAAGTCGACCCTCTTCTTTGCGTTCGCGCTTCCCATTTCTCTCACTCCAGCGCCGCTGAGACGATGTCCACGAGGTCGCGCACCCTCCAGGCAGGATATCCTCCCGCCTTGATGCTGTCCTCCAGGTTCTGCTCGCACCAGGGACAGCACGAGACCACTTCGTCCGCCCTGGTAGCCTGGACCATCCTCAACCTGGTGGAACCGATGGTGGTCGACAGCGAGGGACGAGCGGTCTTCACTCCCCCTCCAGAGCCACAACAGGCACTGTTCTCCCGATTGCGTTCCATCTCCACCAGCTTAATGCCTGGAACGGAGGTCAGGACGAAACGCGGGGCTTCGTACACTCCTCCAGCACGGCCAAGATGACAAGGGTCGTGGTAGGTGATCGTGCATTGATTGACTTCGGCCTCCTTGAGCTTGATCCCCCCTTCCTTCAGCGCTCTCTCTATGACCTCGGAGATATGGAGGACCTCGAACCCCAGCTCCCCGAAATGATCGCGATAGTCCTCCTTCCAGGCCTTGTAGCAGCCGGCGCAGGTGACCACCACCCTCTTCGCCCCCGCTTTCCTCATTGCCTCGATGTTGGCCTTGGCCATCTCCTCGAAGAGGGCTGTCTCCCCGACCCTCAGAAGGGGCGACGAACAGCACCTCTCCTCCTTGCTCAGATAGCCCACGTCCTCACCCAGGTGCTTGAGTATCTTCACCGTCCCCACCGCCAAGTTCTGCTTGAGCAGAGAGGGAGAGCAGCCAGCGAAGAACATGGTCTCGCCTTTCTCCGGTAGGTCCAAGGGCCTCGCCCAACGCGCCCTCTGTGCTCGCGGTGCCATCCACGGGTTCCAATAGTTGCGGATGGAGGCGATGGCCACTTTGTGCGGAGGAAGCGGGGCCAGCCCCTTTTTGATGGCCATGGCGCGCAGCTTCTCGATGGCCTTCTCCGGCACGCGGATCTCCTGCGGGCACACCGCCCAGCAGTTCTTGCAGGTGGTGCAGTTGTAGACGCCTTCCACCAAAGCCATGCTCGTGCGGTCCAGTATATCCCGCTTGTCCAGTGAGAGCTCGGCCAGCTTACGCATGCCCATCGGGCCAAGGTACTCGTCGGAGATCTCGTTCACCACCGGGCAGATGGCCACGCAGGACCAGCATTCGATGCAGGAGCGGAGGGGTTTGAGCTCCTCTATCTCCTCCGCCTTCACCACCTCCGGCCTGGAGGGTCTGGAGGGCCGTTCCACATACGGTCTGGCGGCCTCGAACCGGCTGTAACCTCGCTCCATATCCGTGACCAGGTCCTTGATGACCGGGAAGATCCGTAGAGGCTCCACCACCACTTCCTTGCCATCGATTGGCACCTCGGTCTTGCATGCCGGCCCTGGTCGTCCGTTGACCGTCAACGTGCAGGAACCGCACTGACTGGCACGGCACATGTAGCGATAGGAGAGCGAGCCATCGAGGTGCTCGTGAATGTAATTGAGCGCGTCCAGGATGCGCATCTTTGGCACGTACGGGACATCATAGTTATCGTAATGGGGCTCCTCGTCCACCGCCGGGTCAAAGCGGAAGACTCTGAACCGGATGACCTGGTCGTTCATTCCTCTCTGGCCTCCTCTGGACGCATACTCTCTGCCTGGATGGGAGTGGAGAAGACCTTCATACCTCCGTCTTCTCCTTTGATCAGGTTAAGGTTGACGAACCAATTCTGGTCGTCCCGGCGCGGATGATCGGAACGGAAGTGCGCCCCTCGGCTCTCCTTTCTCGTCAGGGCCGACAGGATGATGGCCTCGGCCACCACCAGCATGTGCCCGAGAGCGATGGCGTCATACCACTCGGGATTGTAGCGCTTGCCTCCTGAGACCCCTACCTCTTGAGCCTTCCTTTGCATGGAACGGATTTCTTCCAGCGCCTGCGCTAGGTCCTTCTCGTTGCGGACTATGCCAACAAGGTCCCACATCATGCGTCGGATGTTCTGCCGCAGGGCTTGGGGCCTCTCACCCGAACGGAACATGGAATCCAGTCGCTCTGCCTCCCCCATGACCTCACCAGGGTCGATGTGGACCATGCCGATCTGTTTGGCGTACTGCGCCGCATAGAGACCAGCGCGCGCACCGAAGACCTGCGTTTCCGCGAGCGCGTTTCCTCCCAGGCGGTTGCCACCGTGCACTCCCCCCTCCACCTCGCCTGCCAGGTATAGACCTGCGACGGTAGTTGAGCGGTTGTCCTCCGGCCTAATCTTGACCCCACCCATGAAATGATGCGCTGTAGGCGCGACCTCCATAGGCGCCTTGGTGATGTCCAGGTCAGCAAAGGTCTGGAACTGCTTGACCATGCGCGGGAGCTTCCTTCGCACGGTCTCTGGGTCTTTGTGCGTGATGTCCAGGTAGACGCCCCCCCTTTCCGTCCCTCGGCCGGCCTGGATCTCAGAGTAGATCGCCCTGGCGACCACGTCGCGGGGCGAGAGCTCCATCTGGACCGGACTGTATCGCCCCATGAATCTCTCCCCCAGAGAGTTCTTGAGCAGTCCGCCCTCCCCTCTAACTGCCTCAGTCACAAGGATGCCCCTTACCGCATCGGGATAGACCATGCCCGTGGGATGGAACTGTACTTGCTCCATGTCCATGAGTTCGGCTCCTATGTCATAGGCCATGGCGTATCCGTCCCCGTTCGCCTCGTCAGGATTGGAGGTCACCTTGTACAGGCTCCCCGCTCCGCCAGAGGACAACACGATCGCTTTGGAGCGGAACAGCAGGTATTCGCCGGAGCTCATCTCGATGCCAAAGGCTCCGGAACAGCGCGTCTCATCTCGGAACAACCGGGTGATCATGAATTCGTCCATGTGCCGGATATGTCTGCGGCGGACCTCCTCCACCAGGGACATTATCATCTCGTGACCGGTCTCGTCTCCGACGTAGCAGGTGCGAGGGTGGCTTTGCCCTCCGAACGACCGCTGCGCGATCCCACCCTCGGGGGTTCGGTCGAACACCGCCCCGAACTCCTCTAGGTCGTAGACGCGATCGGCGATCTGCTCCACCAGGATCTTCACCAGACGCTGGTCGTTGAGGAATGCACCCTCCACCACCGTATCCCGGAAATGCGATTCCACCGAATCCTCCGGGTCGCGGTTGCCCAATGCCGCGTTCACCCCTCCCTCGGCCATGGTGGTGTGAGCCTTGCCTAGCACCGAACGGGCAACGATCAGAACGCGAGCATTCTGCCTGGCTGCTTCGATCGCCGCGCGGAGCCCTGCTCCACCGCCCCCTATCACGAGGACGTCCGTCTCAATGGTCCGGGTCATCTTCCGACCTCAGTCCTTCTCTCCGCAGGCGCTGGTGTCAGTAAATAACTTCTCCTGCAAGCATCGCCTGGGGCAGACGAAGGCTCTGCGAACAATGAGGGTAGGAAGCGAACGGAACTGCCTGTCATACCGACCTTTATATATAGGTAGAAGATATCACAAATCATTCCTTAAGCCGTCTTGAGGCGGACTGGGGAATATAATACCATAGGTAGAATATAATGTACGGAAAACCCAGAAGTGGTGGTTACGGTAGGCGCGACGACAGACCGCGAGAGATGTGCGATGTG
>JAPKYJ010000017.1 GCA_026394375.1 Methanomassiliicoccales archaeon | reverse complement strand
GCGCCACGGCGGCGGCCATGAACGCCTGCAGGTTCTTGAGACGTTCCAGGCGTTCCTCGATCTCCCGGTCCAGCTGCGCTTTCTGTCTCCTCCGTTCCTCGCCGATTCGCGCGGAGTAGTCCTCGCTCAGTTGCTTCAGGCGCTCTATGTCCCCCGCGGAATCGGGCATCGTCTCCAATTGGGAGATCGCCTCCTCTAGCTTGTTGGCCAGGCTCTCCACCTGCAGTTCGCGCTGCTTGAGGATATTCTCCCGCTCGCGCATCTCCTCATCGTCGCGGTCGAAGCGTTTGATAGCGTCCTCGAGGGAACGAGTGTCGTCCTCCAGTTGCTCGACCGAGGCCACGATGGCCTTCTCCTTCTCGGCCAGCTCATGCTCCTTCCGCTCCAGGTGCCTGTCATGCTCATGGGCCGCCTTCACTGGCGGACGCCACTCAGAAGCCTCGTGCGCCACCTCTCTGGAGGCGATCGGTCTGACTTCAGGCCGTTCGATCACCAGGTGCGCCAGCTCCGGTCCTTTCGGAACAGGTGGTGGGTTGTCCTGCAGGCTCTCCCCGCAGCGGAAGCACTGGTTGTCGTCCGGCTTCACGCCCGCCCCACACCTTGGACATTCGAACCGTTTGGCCATTCCAACACCGGATTACTCGCTTATGACCTTGGTCACCTGGAACTTGCTATTGCTGAACAGCAGGGAGTAGTAGGAAGGGTCGTGGTTGGTCTCGCGCATCTTCACCGTCCGGATCCTTCTCTGTGTCTCCACGTCCCGCACCACCTGCATCTTCAAAGTGATGATGCCATCGCTCAGGTAGCCTTCGTCATAAGAGCCGTCCATGAGCCGGTCCGGGGACGCTTCGGATATGAGCATGACCGTGCAGCCCAGGTCACGCAGCCACTCGAACATATAGAACAGGTCGGTCCGCCGATCGGCGATGTCTGCCATGGTCTCTAGGACGTCGAGCGAATCGATGACCAGGAGTTGGAAATGCAAGTTCTCCTTCAGATTGCTGACATATCCCTTGAACACCTGCATCCACGATCCGCCGGTGGAAACTTCGCGCAGCTTCTTACGGATGATGCTCAGGTCCAGCACGTGCAATCGGTCCTTGACCTGATCGGTCTTCAGGCCCATCTTCTCCATCTGCCTCAACAGGCTTTCGCGCGATTGTTCGAGGGTGATGTAGACCGCCGTCATGCCGCCCTCGAGCACACTGTGGTACAGCATGTAGTAGGATAGAGAGGACTTCATGGTGCCCGGCGTCCCGGCCACGAGCACTATGTGGTTGATGGGTATGCCTCCCTCCAGGATGCGGTCGTAGCCTTCGATGTAGGTTTTCAGTCGCTGATCTGCATTCAACTTGCACTACCCCCAGTCTGCTGCTGCCGGCGGCTCTTCCCCCTTGAATGATTGATAGTAGGGGGGATACAAAAAACTGTTGGCCCGTGGCCATCGGTCAGACAATCAGGCTTTGACGCCGCCGCGGATGACGATCTTGCGAACGTAGGGTTTGCATCTACCCGCGATCGCCCGCACCTTGTCGTCGTCCGAAGGATCCAAGACGGAGAAATTAGGGTCGAGGGTGTTCTGGGGCCGGAAATGCTGCAAGGCATACTTCCTGGCCGTGCCGATGTAGGCGGCGATGCGCTCATAGTCCTGGTCCTTGAGCAGGACTGGGACGATGGTAGTGCGGAACTCGTAGTCCAGGCCAGAGGACATGATTGTCTCGATGGACCGTTTGATCTTGGCCAGATCGACCTTCGTCCCGGCGACGTCCTCGTAGAGGTCGTCAAGCGGAGCCTTAAGATCCATGGCCACGTAGTCCACGAGGCTGGAACGTATCAGGTCCTGCAGCATCTCCGGGTGCGTGCCGTTGGTATCCAGTTTGACCTTGACCCCCAATCTCTTCAGGCGGCGCAATAGATCCGGCAGGTCTTTGTGGATGGTCGGTTCGCCTCCCGTGACCACCACGCCATCCAGGAACTCCCGGTGCTCCAGGATGAACTCCTCCACCTGCTGCCATGGCACCTCCTCCAGCTTCTCCGCCTCCAAGACGAGATCGCGGTTATGGCAGATGGGGCAGCGGAAGTTGCATCCCGGCAGGTAGATCACCGCCGAGACCATGCCATCCCAGTCCAAGAGGGAGGTCTTGGAGAAGCCCACGATGCGCATGCTCCCCTCCAGGGCCGAGCAAGGCTAAATATCTCGTTCCCTGCCCGCAGCGAAGTGAAAGGTTTTTGCGAGGCAGTAGCTATGCGGGAACGTGAGAAAGAGCCAGGGCAGGGAGGATGCGGGACCGAACGTCCTGGTCTACACCGGACTGGGGTCCTCGCACTCCTGGCTGTGGTTCGCCGACTCGATGGAGAACCTAGGTCTCCTTGATCTGCGATTCGGGACCGCCGATGCCTTCCAGCGCAAAATCGAAGCCGACGTCGTCGTGCTCTCCGGAGGCGACGCCTTTCGCATGGCGGAAGAGCTTGGGCCGAAGGGATTCCACGCCCTGGAACGCTTCGTCAGGGATGGGGGCACCTATCTCGGCATCTGCGCTGGAGCCTACCTTCCGCTCCATTCCCGGTCCTTTCCCCAGCCCAAGTTCGGTCTGGTTCGGGCGAGGGTAGCCAATATCGCTCCGCTGGAGGCGGCAAAGATGCTCCCTCCCAAATACATCGTCAAATGCGGGAACAGGGTGGTATATCAGCCCCTCAGGGGGACGGTGACCATCTCCACTTCCTATGGCCTCCTGCCGGCCCCGCTCTACGGAGGACCGTGCTGGCTCGGCTCGGAGGACGCGCAGATCATCGCCCGCTACTCGTCCATTGCCAGGGATGCGTCGTTGATTGTACCGAGAGAGCAAGCGGAGGCTGCGGTCGTGGGCAAGGTGGCCGGGCTGTACAAGGACCTAGGCAAAGGAAAGCTGATACTCCTCGGCCCGCACGCCGAGCACCCGCAGTACCCGAATGCGAACCGTTGGCTCATCGGAATGCTGCCTGAAGGCCACGTCAAAGCTCCGATAGTCGACCAAGCGGAACTCGTTTCCTTGGAGAAGATGAAAAGAGCGCTCTCAAACGCCCGAGTGGCCTCGATGGGCCTGCAAGGAGCACAATGGCGCATTGGCAGCAAGGTCTGGGAATGGGAAAAGGTGGGATTGTTCCTGGACGCGATGTGGAGACGGATGCCGTTACTGGAGAAGATGAATGCTCGAGCGCCCGAGCGAGTGTCGGAGGAGCTTGCCAAGGCGTTGAACTCGATGAAGCGCCTCCGCTCCCAGGAAGAGGAAGAGGCCTCCCGAACCGCCAGCGAGATGTTCATTTCTCTGAGCAACGCCACCTCCGCCTTCCTCGGTTACTATTTCGATGCCTTGAGGTCAAGAACTGGATGAGTGACGGAAGCTCGGATGCAAAAGTTCTTTTGCGTTCATGAGGGTTCGAGGAAGGTCACTTCCATGGTAGCACCGATGCCCTCCGACTGGACCCCGAACATAGTCGCCTTCTGCTGCAATTGGTGCGCCTACGCGGGAGCAGACCTGGCAGGGGTCAACCGTAGGCAATACGCGACGGAGGTGCGCATCGTCCGGGTGATGTGCTCGGGGAGAGTGTCATCGGGAATCATCCTGAAGGCCTTCCTTTCCGGGGCGGACGGGGTAATGGTGCTCGGCTGCCATATCGGCGACTGCCACTATCGCATCGGCAACCTGCAGGCGGAGAAGCACGTGGCGCAAGCCAAGGAACTCGTCGACCTGGCCGGCATCGAGCCGGAACGGTTGCTGCTGCAATGGATCTCGGCGGCGGAAGGAGAGCTCTTCGCCCGAACGATGAACGACTTCACGAAGCGGATACGGGCATTGGGTCCGCTGGGAGGTGATCGCCGTGAGCGCTGACCGTCCGAGCTACGGCGAGGAGAAATGCATCGACTGCGGCAAATGCACTTACTCTTGCCCAGTCTCCAGGATGCGCGACTTCTCCCCGCGCGATATCGTCGAGAGGGCGCAGTTTGAAGGTCGAGTGCCAAGGGACCGGGGCATTTGGCAATGCATGAATTGCGGCATGTGCACCCAGGTATGCCAGAACGGTGTGCGCTTTCACGAGTATGTGCGCTCCCTGCGCCCGGAGCTGTCCAGGTCTCTGCAACCTGAACGCAATCACGGGGCGGTGCCGGACGAGATCATGCGCTTGAACTCGGTGCCAGGCATCAGGCCGAGGAAGCAAGGTTGGCTGACCAAGGAACTGGAGACGAGCGAGGGCTCCGACACTCTCCTCTTCGTCGGCTGCACGCCCTACTTCGACGTAATCTTCCGCTATCTAGATCTCCAGATGAACGCCATTCCCCGGGCGGCGGTCTCGCTCCTGAACCGGATGGGCGAGAGACCCAAGCTTCTTCGAGAGGAGAGATGCTGCGGCCACGATGCCTATTGGTCCGGCGACGACGAGCTCTTCGCGAAGCTGGTCCGCTTGAACATGGAGCAGTTGGACAAGGCCAAGGTGAAAGAGGTGCTGGCCTTCTGCCCGGAATGCATGTCCACTTTGCGCGACCTGTACCCCAAGGTGGTCGGACCGTTGGGGTTCGAGGTGCGATCGCTTTCCGAGAGGATCGCTGAGGCCATCGATGAGGGCAAGCTGGAAGCCAGCGATTCGGATGAGAAGCTCACCTACCACGATCCCTGCCGGCTCGGTCGCCATAGCGGCGTCTATGAAGAGCCTAGATCCGTACTCAAAGCGGTCGGCGAGTTGGAGGAGATGCCCCGTTCCAAGGAGCTTGGTCCTTGTTGCGGTGTCTCCGCCTGGATGGAATGCGGTTCGGATACGCGTCCATGGCAGCTGGAAAGGCTGAGGGAGGCCTCGGAGACCGGAGCATCCAGAATGGTCACCGCCTGCCCCAAATGCCTCATCCACTTCACCTGTGCTATGAGCGAGAGAGTGCCTCTGCTGCCGCGAGCCAAGCTACCACTGGTGGACCTGCATGTGCTGGCTGATGAGAGATTGAGGCCAAGAAAGGCGAAATGAATAGGCAACATGGATTCCACCTTCCCGATTCTTCGAGCGAAAGGTATTACTAACCTAGGGGGCGGTTGGAGAGCCACCCAGACGACGGTGATCCACATGCTCGGCGTCTTCCTATGCCATTGCGGCACCAACATCGCCTCCAACGTGGACATCCAGAAGCTCAGAGAGCATTTCTCTGCGCAAGGGCATTTCGTCGCCGATCACCTCTTCCTCTGCTCTCAGGCCGGGCAGGATATGATCAAGGAGGCGGTGCGCGAGAACTCGCTCGACCGGGTGGTCATCGCCTCCTGCTCGCCCAAGCATCATGGTGGGGTGTTCAAGGAGTGCGTGGGCGCGGTCCTCAATCCTTACATGTGGGACATGGCGAACATCCGGGAGCAATGCGCCTGGGTCGTGGATTCCAAGGAGGAGGGTACGAAGAAAGCTAGTGCACTGATTGCCGGCTCGGTCAGAAGAGTGAGCGCGCACGAACCGATAGCGACCGTGGAAGTTCCTGTGGTCAGGAGAGCGGCCATCATCGGAGGCGGCATCGCCGGTATGCACGCCGCCCTGGAGCTGGCGGCGAAAGGTTTGGAGATCTATCTCATCGAGAAGCAACCGAACCTGGGCGGGAACATGGTCCGCCTGGACCGTACCTTCCCAACCGACGATTGCGCCATGTGCACCATCTCGCCCATCCTCAATCAGGTCATGATGGACCCCCAGATCAAAGTCATGACCCTTTCCCAGGTGACGGAGGTCAGCGGCCGGCCTGGAGCGTATCATCTCAAGGTGGCGCAGCAGCCACGGTTCGTAGATTACGATCGTTGCACTGGATGCGGGGCCTGTGCCGCCTCCGAGATCAAGATGCAAGGACTTCGCCCGATCGAGGGGCTGGTGGACCGCATTTCCATCCAGGCAGAATCGTGCAAGGCCTGCGGAGCCTGCGCCAAGAAATGCGTTCATGGCGCTTTGACTCAGGCGGGGAAAGGCGTCCAGCCGAAGTACGACACTGCCAAGTGCGTCGGCTGCTGGGAGTGTCTGGAGGCCTGCAAGTTCGACGCGCTCAAGCGCATCAACGTTTGCCCAGTCGTCGTATCCAGCGAGTTCGACCTTGGCCTCGGACCGCGGAAAGCCATCTACGTTCCAGGTACGCAGGCCGTGCCGCTCCGCTATCTGCGCGACCCTGACAGATGCCTCCGCCTGCGGGGAGAGATGGACTGCCTGGGCTGCGAAAGGGTGTGCTCCGCAGAAGCGATCTCGGACATGGATTTCACTTCAGAACGGGAGCTGGATGTGGGCGCGATCGTCGTGGCGACGGGTTACAGGCAAATGGACCTCTCTGGCACCGAGTATCGCACCGAGCATCCGAACGTCATCACCGGTCTGCAGCTGGAGCGCTTGCTAAGCCCCGCCGGCCCTACGAACGGGAAGCTGCTCAGACCGAGCGACGGCAAGCCCCCTCGCTCCGTCGTCTTCGTCCAATGTGCTGGTTCTCGCGACCGACGGAGGAAGGAGTACTGCTCCAAGATCTGCTGCATGTACGCCACCAAGAACGCCAGCCTCATCAAGCAGGATGACCCGGAGGTAGAGGTCAAGGTCGCCTACACCGACCTGCGCGCGGCGGGCCGAGGCTACGAGGAGTACTTCGACCGGGCCAGGGAGATGGGCGTGGAGTTCATCCGAGGGAACGTGGGGGAGATCGTTCCGCTGGGCGACAAGCTCCTGGTCAAACTGGAGAACACCTTCCTGGGCACTCCCGACGATATCATGGCGGACCTGGTGGTCCTCTCCACCGCCATGGAGCCTTCGGAAGGCACCACCGAGATGGAGAAGCTCATTCCGGTCGTGCCCGGCAAGGACGGCTTCATCGCCCCGGTGCACGTCAAGATCTCGCCCGTGGACACGGCCACAGGAGGGGTCTTCGTCTGCGGAACGGCGGAATCGCCCAAGCCCATCCAGGAATGCATAACCGATGCTGGAGCAGCCGCCTCTCGGGTCGCTTCTTACCTGCGGGACGATGAAATGAGGGTCGACCTGGTAACCGCCTTCGTCGACAAGCCGAAATGCATCTCCTGCGGGAAGTGCGAGGAGCTGTGCGAGTATGAGGCCATCCGCCACTCGGACCAGGGATACGAGGTCCTGGACATCGCTTGCCACGCCTGCGGCAAGTGCGCGGCGAACTGCCCCACCAACGCCATCGATCTGCGCTTGCACAACGACGCGCAGCTGGAATCAAACTCGCTGGGCATCCTGGAAGAGGACCAGGACTCGATCGTCGCGTATTGCTGCGAGCAGTGCGGCTATAACGCCGCCGACCTCGCCGGGGCGGCCAAGCGATCCTATTCCACCGATGTGAAGATCGTCCGCGTGCCTTGCTCTGGCCGGGTGAGCGTGGCGCAGATGCTCCTGCCCTTCGAACGCGGAGCGAAAGGGGTCATGATCGCCGCCTGCCTGGACGGGCAGTGCCACTTCCAGGACGGCAATACGGATGCGAAGAGACGAGCAGAGGCTGCCAAAAGAGCATTGAACCTGCTGGGCATTGGGAGCGATAGATTGCAGTTCTTCAACCTCTCCTCGGCGGAGGGAGAGAAGTTCGTGCTGGCCGTTCGCCGCATGATCGAGCTCACGGGAGGAAAGGCATGAGCCCGACCTGCCCGACCGAGCAGAATGCGGAGTTGGACTGCACCACATGCATGAGGTGCTCAAGCATCTGCCCGGCGGAAGTGGACCTGCCCGAGGCCATGCGCCTACACCGATACCTTAACAGACCGAGGGGATCGCACCGGGACCTCTTCCTGCTCTCCCAAAAGATCCTCTCCACTTCTCCCATGACCCCCTGGCTCTCGCCGAAGCTCGACGTGGGCAAGGATGACGTTTACTATTTCCCCGGCTGCCTACCGATCATGGACGAGTTGGTGGACCCGAGGACCGATTTCCAGAGGGCGGCGAACGCCGGAGTCGCTCTGCTGAACGCCCTGGGCATCTCTCCCAAGATCGTCTACGGCTGCTGCGGGCATGACCTCTATTACTCCGGCCATCTGGACCACTTCCAGCGTATCAAGGAGGATCTCGCCTCCCGGGTGGACGGCGAGGTCATCACCGGCTGCGCCGAGTGCTTCCATGCGCTCAAGTCGCTCCATGGGCTGAAAGCAAAGCACATCTCCGAGGTGCTGCAGAAGGAGCTGCCCAATCTCGGGAAAGCTATGAACACGAAAATGAACGTAGCATTCCACGACCCCTGCCGCCTCGGTCGCTACCATGGCATCTACGATGCCCCTCGTCAGGTGCTTGCCTCGATCGCTGAGCTCAAGGAGATGCCTTCGTCCCGTGAGAGCGCGCTCTGCTGCGGCGTCTCCGCCTGGCTGAACTGCAATGCCGAGTCGAAGAAGCAGCGTGTGCTTCGATTGCAAGAAGCGAACGAGGTGGGCGCAGATGCTCTGATCACCAGTTGCTCCAAGTGCCGCACGCACCTCTCCTGCGTGTACCGGGAGGAGTCCTATGCCGGAGTGCCGAGGAAGCTACCGGTAATCGACCTTCAGGAGTATGTCGCCGATGCTCTGGGGATCGAGGTGCCCGAAGCTGCTACCAACTCGCCAGGCACCGGGAGGAGGATCGCCGAACCCTTGACCATGGCAGACCTGAGGACGAGGATCGACGACGAGATGAGGCGCAACCTCTTCGCCTGTACCACCTGCGAACGCTGCCGGGTGGAATGCCAGTTCGGTTACGATGCAACCCCCGACCTGGAAAAGGCGCGCAGATCGCTCGTCGCCATGCACATGGGCACGGAGCAGCACGAGGCCATCGCCCGCAAGGTGCTCGCCACCGGCAACGTGTTCGGCGAGGTGGCAAAGACATCAAAACCGGACCCGGGAGCGGATATCGTCTACTTCCCCGGTTGCGTGGCCCAGTTCCGAAGAAGGGGATTGCTGGACGCGACCGTGCTGGTGCTGGATTCTCTTGGGATCCGTTACGAAATTCCAGAAGGATTGGCCTGCTGCGGCAGCGTGCTCAAGCGCACCGGGCACGATCTCGCCTCGCTGGTCAAAGCGAACCTCAGGGCCATCGACGGCCGGAAGGTGATCACATCCTGCGCCGGCTGCTACTCCACCTTCTCCCGCGACTACGAAGGCGTGGAGGTGGAGCATGTCTCGAAGCTGCTCTCTCCCAGGATCAAGGAGCTCGTGTTGAAGAACGTGAGCTTGAGCGTCGGCTACCACGACCCCTGTCATCTTGGAAGGAGGATGGGCGTGTACGACGAACCGAGGAACATCCTCGCTTCCATTCCCGGGCTGAAGCTGGTCGAGCCCAGAGAGAACCGGGAAAAGGCGCGCTGCTGCGGCGGTGGGGGAGGGGTGCGGTCGGCGGACAAGGAACGAGCGATGAAGATGGCCAGGGAAAGGATGAAAGGCTTCGATGAATGCGGTGCGGACGTGGTCGCCAGCGCCTGCCCGTTCTGCGAGATCAATCTGACCGAGGCGACGGACCGCGAGGTAGTGGACGTGGTGGAGCTCGTCGCCCGGTCGCTGGGGGGTGATGCACGATGACCTCCTTGGACATCGCTCTCAAGTTCGATCTGCGCAAGTGCGTGCAATGTGGCAAATGCACCGCCTCCTGTCCCACGGGAAGGGAATCGAACCTGCGGACGAGGGCCTTGGTCTTCCGGGCCAAGAGCTCCGATGTCTCCGCAGAAAGAGAGCTCTGGCTATGCACCACCTGTTACACCTGCCAGGAGCGATGCCCCAAGGGGGTCAAGATCACCGATGCGATCATCGAGCTGCGCAATCTGGCCGCGGAAAAGGGCAACTATCCGAGCATCCACCTCACGGCCATCAAAGGATTGCATGACACGTCGGACGGCTTTCCTATCACGCCGGAAGTGAGCAAGATTCGCTCGCTTCTCGGATTGCCGATCGAACCCTTTGACGTAGCGCATTCCGCTGAAGAGAGGGAGAAGTTCCGCAAGCTGTTCCAGTCGCTGCGCATCTCTGCCTTCCTGGAGGAGAAGAAATGACGTACGCCGTGTTCCCCGGTTGCATCGCGCGCAACATGTATCCCTCCATCGAGAAATCGACCCAGCTGGTGTTCAAGGAGTTGAACGTTCCTCTCACGGAAGTGCGCTTCACCTGCTGCCCGGCCCCGGGCGTCATCCGCAGCTACGACGTCGATTCTTGGCTGGCCATTTCGGCGCGCAATCTCGCCGCCGCCGAGGAGAAGGACGCCGACCTGCTGGTCATATGCAACGGCTGCTACGGCACCCTCTCTTCGGCGAGGAGGCGTCTGCTCGATGATGCGGACGCTCGGGAAAGGACCAACCAGAAGCTCGCCGCCATCGGCATGCGCTTCCACGGACGAGCGAACGTCGAGCATTTCGCGGACGTGCTGCATGCACGGCTGCCAGAGATCAAGGAAAAGGTCAAAGTGGAGCTCGGGCTCAAGGTCGCCATCCACTACGGCTGCCACTACCTCAAGCCCTCGGAGCATTCCGGCCGTAACGTGGAAAGCCCCTCCGTGCTGGAGGACCTCGTCTCCGCCCTGGGCTGCGAGAGCGTGGATTTCCCAGAGAAGCTCAGCTGCTGCGGTGCCGGAGGAGGGGTGTGGAGCGGCTCGGAGGAGCTATCGCTCAAGGTCCTCGATCGCAAGATGCGTTTCATCAAGGAGTCGGGAGCGGACTGCATCCTCGACGTCTGTCCGTTCTGCCACCTGCAGCTGGACCAGGGACAGAAGAGGCTCAAGACCCGCTACGAGGTGCCGGTGCTGCATCTGAACCAGCTGATCGGGCTGGCGTTCGGTCAGAAGGACAAGGTGCTGGGCATTCACACGCACATGGTCTCGACCAGGGAAATAGCGCGCAAGGCGAAGAAAGCGAGGCGGGACTTGGTCGACGAAGACTGAGGATCACTTCTGCGCGGAACGCTTCTTCTCTTCCTCGAAGCGCACCAGCTCCTGTTGCCGCTTCTTCTCCTTCATGTGCCCTCCCGGTCCGCCACGCTCTTCGCGCGCCTTGTCCACGCATTCCTCGCTCTCGCAGACGAATGCCGCGAAACAGAATTGCTTGGCCTGCCTGCCGCAGAACTGGCACTTCTCCTCCTCGATCCAATCCGCCATGTGCCTTCTACCGAGGTGAACGGATTTGACTCTTTTGATGGAACGGAACGAAGCAGGCGCAGAAAACGAGATAAGCGCCAGGGGCGATTGGCGAGGTCGGTGAAGAAGTCTCTCGCAGCGGAGTCGGCGGATGATATCATCCAAGACCATCTGGCCCAGGTGGAGCTCTGGCGCTGCCATCAGTGCGGCCAATGCACCGCCGTATGCCCGAGCGGCAGGCACGGAGGCATCCGTGTCCGGGAGGTGATGGAGCGGGCGGCCACCGGCAACCTGGACGTCGCCTCGGACCGGGACATCTGGCTCTGCACCATGTGCAATTCCTGCAGCGAACGTTGCCAGCTGGGAGCGGACCCGGCGCTGGTGATAACGCTGCTCCGAGGCTCGGCCGCCGCCAAAGGGAATCAGCCGCAGCATTTCCTGGAAGAGGCGAAGATGTTCCTTTCCACCGGCCTTTCCTTCCCTTGCACGGGCATGACCAGGAAGCTACGCAAGGAGCTTAAGCTGCCCGATCTGCAGATGGACGAGCGTACCCTGGAAGAGACCAAGGGAATCATCTCCCGCACCCGCCTGGGGAGGATCAAGCTTGAATGACCGATACCTCTTGTACGCGGGCTGCCTCATCCCCACCAGGTTGCCCTTCCTGGAGAGGTCCTCCTGCTTCGTCCTAGACAAGTTGGGTATCGACTACGAGCCTTTCCCCTATGCCACCTGCTGCGTCGAACCCATCGGACTTCGATCCCTGGGCTACGACACCTGGCTGGCCGTGACGGCGCGCCTGCTCTCCATCGCTGAGGAGAATGAGAAGAGCATATTGTCGCTCTGCAACGGCTGCTTCATGTCCTTGAAGGAGGCAGAGCATCTTCTTCGGGACGCTGAACTGCGTTCTCGCATCAACGAGGTCATTGCACCGACCGGAAGAAAGTATCACGGCCATGCGAAGGTGCGGCACTTCATGGAGGTGGTGGGGGAGCAGGGCGAGAAACGGATCAGATCGCTGGTCTCCGTTCCCCAGGAACGGCTCAAGCTGGCCCTTCACCCCGGCTGTCACCTGGTGCGACCGAGCGAGGTGCTCCGGGCGGAGGGCCGGTACACCCCTCAGCGCTTGTCGGAGATTGCCTCCTGGACCGACGCCAAGGTGGTCGACGACGAGGATTGGCCGCAATGCTGCGGAGGCGGCCTGGCTGGGGTGGAGGATGCCATATCCCTCGCCATTCTGAACGAGAGCACCGCACGGTTCAAGGGGAGCGGGGCGAACGCGATACTCACTCCCTGCCCCTTCTGCTTCGTGCAGTTCGACATCAGACAGAAGGAAGGCCTGCCAGTGCTCTACCTGGCGGAGCTTCTATCTCTTTCATTCGGAGCTTCAGCGGAAGAGATCGGTCTGAAGTATCACAGGACCAAGCTGAGCATCTAGATCAGTTCGAATCCGGCGCCTTGACCGATGTCACTTCCAGGTTAAAGTGCATGGCTCGCACCGAATGAGTGATCCAGCCCAGGGAGAGGATGTCCGCGTGCTTCGCGAAGTGCGGGGCGGTCTCGGGGGTCAGCCCTCCGGACACTTCCACCAGCACCTTGTCGTTGAGCCTTTTCACCGCCAGATAGGCGACCTCCACCTGCTCCGGCCGCATATTGTCCAGCATGATGATGTCTGCGCCGGCCTTGGCTGCCTCCACCGCCTGCTCCGTGGTCTCCACCTCCACCTCCACCTTCTTGGAGAAGGAGACGGTCTTCGCCTTGGCGACGGCCTGGTTGATGGAGCCCACCACCCGCAGATGGTTGTCCTTGATGAGGATGGCGTCGTCCAGGCGATAGCGATGGGGATCGCCCCCGCCTAGCTGCACCGCCTTCTTTTCGTAAACACGGAAGCCAGGGGTCGTTTTCCTCGTCGCAGCCACCTTGACGTTGGGATTGTTTTTCCTGCATTCCCGCAGGATGTTGTGCGTGGCGGTGGCGATGCCGCTCATGCGCATGAGGAAATTGAGCGCCAGGCGTTCGCCCAGCAGGATCTTCTTCAACGGCCCCTCG
Organism: Methanomassiliicoccales archaeon; assembly: GCA_026394375.1. Lineage (NCBI taxonomy): Archaea > Methanobacteriati > Thermoplasmatota > Thermoplasmata > Methanomassiliicoccales > Methanomassiliicoccales archaeon. The sequence continues at coordinate 23,874 of JAPKYJ010000017.1, read as the reverse complement.
ATCACCAGGACGTCCTCGCCCTTGGCCACGCGCTCGCCATCGCGGGTCATGGGGTAGGTCTTCACGCCCAGCTCGGTGAAGACGGCCACGGCCTCTTCCAGCCCGGCCAGGATGCATTCCTCGTTGGCCTGGATGCGGGCGTTCCCCGTCTCATCTGAAATGAGTATGTCGCTCGTGATGTCCCCGAAGCCGACGTCCTCCTCGAGGTACTCATTTATCCGGCTCATCGCATAGAAAACGCCTAGGCCACATATAAACCTATTCGACCGTCGCGGCTGCTGGCCTCCAGACAAGGAGAGGGCGATCGCTCCTACCAACTCAGAGCTCGATCTCCTGGTTGGTCTTCGGCAGGATGACCTGGTACTCGTCCTCCAGGTCCTTCGCTAGCGCTTCCCGGGTATCGGAGTGCATGAGCACCACCTTCTCCGGGTCGCAACCGCGGACGAAAGCCAGGAGCTCGTTGTGATCCGCGTGCGCCGACAGGTCGAACTGCTGCACCTCGCACTTGATCTTCATCTCCTGGGCCACTTCGGGCACCAGTAGCTCGGCCACCCCTGGCCGCTTGTAGAGGATCTTGCCTTTGTCCAAAAGCATGCGGCCATTCGAACCGTCGACCTGAAAGCCAGTGAGCAGGATGGCGCTCTTGGGATCGTCCTTGACCACCTTCAGGTACTCCATGACCGGTCCGCCGTCCATCATGCCACCGGTGGTGACAATGATATTGCCTTTGCGCGCTCGGTCCCTTCCTGATGGAGTGCGAACCTCATTGAAACGGTTGCGCGCCTGCTTGAACTGCTTCTCGTTGCGCAGGTATTCGGGATAATCGAGGTACAGGCGGTTCACGGTCCTGCCCATGCCGTCCACCCACATGTCCAATTTCATATCCTTGAGGATAAGCATGACCTCCTGGGTGCGGCCCACGGCGAAGCAGGGCACGATGACCTTGCCTCCCCGGCCCACGACCTCCTTCACCTTCTGGATGAACTGGTATTCCGTCTTCAGCCGGTCCGGGTGCAGCCTACCCCCATAGGTCGCCTCCATGATGAGATTGTCGCACTTGACCGGATGTGCCCCGTACACCAGACGGGTGTTGTAAGTGTGCATGTCGCCGGTGAAGAGCGTCGTCTGGTCGCCGCGCAGCTCGAACATGGCCGCTCCGGGAACGTGACCGGCGGAGTGCAGTTCCACCTCGAACCCACCGACGTCGAACACATCGCCGAAGGCCAAGGGAACGAAGGACGACATGGCCCGCCGAATATCCTCCGGCTGATATTGCCTGCGATATCCTTCTGAGTCCGCGACCTTGATCGAGTCCTGCATGATGAGCTGCGAGACGGCGATGGTGGAGGGCGTGGCAGCGATCTTCGTGTCGTACCGGGCGCAAAGCCAAGGGATCATTCCGCAGTGGTCCAGGTGGCAGTGCGTCAGTAGCGCGTGGTCCACCGGGGGTGCCGGCTCGGGAAAGCTAGGTGGCTTGGTGGCGGACATTCCGTACTCGAAAAGCAAGGTCGCTCCTTTGTTGTACATGAGCATGCCCATTCTGCCCACCACGTCCGCCCCGCCAAGGAATTTGATCTTCATGCTGTTGCCTCTCTGCCTGTTTCGCCAATGATCTGGATGATGACCGTGCGGTTCCTACCGCCGTTGTCCAGTTCCATGAGCACCACCTGTTGCCACGTTCCCAGCTGCACCTCGCCCTCGTAGAAGGGCAGGGTGAGCGATGAGCCCAGGAACGAAGCTCGGACGTGCGAATGCCCATTGCCGTCGTTCCAGGCCTTGTGGTGTTCGTAGTCGATCCCTTTGGGGAAGAGCCTCTGCAACGCCTCCCTCATGTCCTTTTGGACCCCTGGCTCGTACTCGATGGTGAATATGGCCGCGGTGGAGTGGGGCACGAACACGCAGGCCAGGCCGCTGTCCATGTTGGAACTAGCCACCGCCTGTCGGACCTCTGAAGTGAGGTCAACGATGCTGCCCTCCCTCTCCGTTTGGAGGCTGAGGACCTTCCTGTGGGTCTTCATCTTTTCAAAGTGGCTAAATTGAAATTCATATAAGGGTTTGTCGGTCCACTTCTAGTAGGAACGAGGGACCAGAAGATTCCAAGGTCGTGCAGTGCTGTCTGCGTTCCAGAGGCGTTTCTTCATCTGGCTTCAACTATCCAGCCCCTATGTTCTCATGGATCAGGAGGGACGGGAATGACATTGCGAACGAATCAGAAACCCAGAGGACCTCGGAGCATAGTCCCGCCGAGGAGAATCAAGTCGAACCGTGATTGCTTTGCTGATTGACGAATAGGGGTATCGACATAATTGCGACAAACGTCGAAAAATTCATTAGCCCCCCTCGATAATCGGGAGGGTCGTGTCAGAGAATGCCTTGGACCGGTTCACCTTCGGCAGGCCGGAACATGATCCAAACAAGATTTGGCTCAATTCGAGCTACCGCGTGATGCTCATCAAGGAGGGCATCGAAAGAGCGGGCAGCATAAACAAGCTGGGTCGAGAGCTGGGCTACCGTTCTCGCGTACACCCCGGCTGGTCCATCCGCCAGATCCTGCTGGGCTACCAACCATTTCCTGTCGACCGGCTGAAGATGCTTGCCAGCTTCCTTGGGACGCCACTCGACGATATCCTGGAGCACCAGACCCGGCCCGCGACCGTCACTATCGAGAGCACTCGAGACGCGCTCATGCGAAACGGGCTGTTCTGCTATTATCCACGTTAGTCGGTCTCGCTGGCTTCTACCCAGCGGAAAAAGTCTTTATAGTGACCAGCACATAATGGGCTCTGTCGGACACTCGTCCGACCGAAGGGATGGGAGTGCTACTTCGCAGAGGAAAAAGAGATGACGATGAGACCACTCACTCCTTGCTTCGCGGCGGAGTGTACCGGCTCTCGGACCTAGGCGATGACCAGGAGCTGAAGCGCTTCCGAGGAGCCGAGGCGGCATACAGCTTCTGGGGGGCAGTGAAGTACACCTTGGTCCTCACCTTGCTGCTCTGGTGGCTGCCGATCTTCGGCCAGATGATCGCCGGTTACGTAGGGGGCAGAAGGGCTGGCTCGCCGAAAAGAGCGATCCTGGCGGCGCTCGTGCCGGTCATGTTCATCTTCGTCATCATGCTCTGTTTCGATGTCGGATTGCTTCCGAGCACCATCAATGGCGTGAACCTTGACCCGCGGAACATCTTCAATGGTTCTTCGACTGGGATACCGATAGCCGATCCATACATCTCCTTCGCGCTGCTATACATCCAGTCATTCATGGGAGCGGTGCACTCTGTAATCCTGCTCAGGCTTGACAGTTACATCCTCACCTTGGCCTTCGCCTATATCGGGGGCATCATGGCCATGCAGACCCGCAGGGAGCTCGAATACGTGTCAGAGCACGGCGGGCATAAGACAAACATCATGGTCGGCCGGGACATGGAGCCCGACCGGGCACCCCTCAGAACACGATCTTTCATCCGCTCCAGGCCGAGGTCGGCAGAAGCCGATCTCGACGAGCAAAGGGGATTTGCGGACCTACAGCCGCTGGAAGGAGACGCGCAGGTGGACGATGAGTCCGTGGAGCAGCCGGTGCACACCACCCGCCGTCATATCGCCGAGCAGGCGTCCCAGGAGAGCCCGCGCACCAGGCGTGCCGTCGAGGGGCGCGTCCGGGCGATGGAGCAGGAACAGAAGAAGGTCGAGCGCAAAGTGCGACAGCGGTCTCCCGCCGCCGGTCTGGCGGCCCGGGCGGCCAAGCGGCCAGTGCAGAAACCCCCCGCTCCTGAGAAGGAGCAGAACGAGGGCGGCTACGAGTACATTTGAGCCGGGCTAGCACGACCGATCGCACACGTACTCGCCGAAGGCTTGGGCCGAAGGATTCTTATACGGCTACTTTTTTCCACGCCTGCGGCGGTCCCAAAATGTTCTGTCCAACTTGCAGATCATTGATGTTTCCTCAGAATGGCACTTTTAGATGCGGCAAATGCGGCCAGGAGCGATCCACCTCTGGCTCCAAGCAGGTGTTCACCACCCAGACCAAGGTGAAGGAGATGCTGATCATCGAATCCATCGCCCCTACCCTCCCCCGGACCAATGTGGAGTGCCCCACGTGCGGTAACAATGAGGCTTTTTGGGTGCTGCGACAGACCCGGGCCGCCGATGAACCGGAGACCAAGATCTACCGGTGCGTTAAATGCAGCCATTCCTGGCGCGAATACTAGTCCAGGCTGATTGTTCAGGGAATCTTTATTAAACCAAACGCGATTATCGAGCGGGAGGGGAGCATTTGTTCCAAGCCAAGGTGAAGTCTGAGACACTCAAGGGGCTCGTAGATGTCGTCTCGACCCTAGTCGATGAGGCGAAGTTCAATATCAATTCGAAAGGGGTCGCGCTCAAGGCGGTAGACCCCGCTCACGTGGCCATGATCGACCTTAAGCTCGAGCAGTCCGCGTTCGAGGAGTTCGAGGCGGACGATACCGAGCTGGGGATAGACCTGGACAAGATCAAGGAAGTGCTTCGGCTCTCCCGCGCGGGGGACGTCATCTCCCTCGCCCAGGACGAAGACAAGAACCGATTGGTGGTCAACGTGGGCAATGTGACCAGGCGAATGAACCTGGTGGACACTACGGGCATGAGTGACCCCAAAGTGCCGAACCTCAATTTACCGGCCAAGGTGGCCATCACCGCCGAGGAACTGCAGAAGGGAATCAAGGCGGCGGAGAGCATCTCCGATCATATCGCACTCACTGTAACGCCCGAGGGCTTCGAGATGGTGTCCGAGGGCGACACGGACTCGGTCAGCCTGAAGCTACCCAAGGACCTATTGGTGTCGTTGGAATGCAAGGAAAATGTGCGCTCGCTGTTCCCCCTGGACTACTTCTCCAACATGGTCCGGGCGATCTCCGTGGGAACGGTGGTCTCTATGCACCTGGGCAACGACTATCCGGTGAAGATGGAGTTCGTCATCGCCGACGGCAAGGGCACGGTCAGCTATCTCCTGGCGCCCAGGATAGAGAGCGACTGAGCGCCTAGAACTTCAGGTCCTGGACGATGCGCAACTCCTCGTGAGGAGCGTGCACGACGATGGTCATGAAGTCCCGGATGTTGGACTTCTCGACCTTCTCCTTCAGGAGCTCATCTATCTGATATACGCCAGCGGAGTTGTTCATCCATATCTCCACCTTGATGGGGCGTTCGTCACCTTTGGTCACCCTCACCCGGTCTATGGCCAGAGCCGAGACGGAGTGGATGTTCACGCTCCCCGCCCGGAACGGTATCCGCGCCCTTCCCTTCTCCATGTCCAAAGCGTCCGCCACCCGGACCACTCCCGCTTCAAGAGTCAGGGGCCTTAGGTCGGTGCGATGAGTGATCATGGCGTGCAGGATCTCCACCGTGACCACGGTGGTCTCGGCCTCGTTGTATAGACCGCGGAGCAGGCGCTTGATGATCTCCGGTGCCAGGGCGACGGAATACTCCTCGTGGCCTTCCCGGTGCACGGCGTGGCCGATATCGTGCAGGGCTGATGCCAGCACCACCACCACTTCGGCGTCCTCCTTCCTCATGTCATAGCTGCGCACGATGCCCGGCTCCTGGCCCGCCTCCACCAGGTAGCGCAGCATCTTTAGCGCGGACCGGGCCACGATGCGAATGTGCGTTGGTCCGTGATCGTTGTAGCCAAGGCGCTCGATGGCGGTGACGTTGCTCGCCCTCCAATAGGTCTTAAGCTCGATGTCGGCGTTGATGCGGTCGACGACCTTTCTCAAGACCTCGTTGCCTTCCACCGGGACCTCGAAGGACGTTACCATATGATTGAGAAAGCATGAGCGCGCATAAATGCCCATCGACCGGGTTTGCGTCCCCACAGGAATCAAACAACGACAAAAGTATTTTAACACGCATCCGGTTATTCCAAAAGCCCCATCCTGAGGTGTGCCATTTGGTCGCCTATCCTGACGATGTAATCTGCGAGTTGGAGAAGAAGGCCAACCTGATTCGGAGACACGTGATTAGGATGACCAGGGCAGCCGGTTCCGGGCACCCGGGCGGTTCGTTGTCATCGGCCGATATCCTCTCGGCCCTGTTCTTCAAGGTCATGAACCATCGACCCCACGACCTCACGTGGGAGGACCGGGACCGCTTCGTTCTTTCCAAGGGTCACGCCGCGCCGGCATACTATGCCGCCTTGGCGGAGAGTGGCTACTTTCCCATTGATGAGCTGTTGACCTTGCGCAAGCTAGGAAGCCGCTTGCAAGGTCACCCTTCGCGCTCTAAGCTCCCAGGGGTGGAGATGTCCACCGGCTCCCTGGGCCAGGGGCTGAGCGTCAGCAATGGCATGGCCTTGGCCGGCAAGCTGGACCGCAAGAGCTACCGCGTGTACTGCATCTGCGGCGACGGCGAGATGGAGAGCGGACAGATCTGGGAGGCGGCCATGCTGGGGGCGCACTACGAGCTCGATAACGTCACCGCATTCGTCGACCGCAACAAGCTGCAGATCGACGGCCCCACGGAGAAGATCATGTCCGTGGAGCCATTGCCCGAGAAATGGAAGGCGTTCGGCTGGCACGTGGTGGAGATCGACGGTCACGACATGCGTCAGATCCTTGATGCCTGCGATAAGGCCAAGGATGTGAAGGGGAAGCCCACCATGATCATCGCTCACACCGTGAAAGGAAAAGGGGTCTCGTTCATGGAGAACGCGCTCTCCTTCCACGGCAAGGCCCCGAACGACGAAGAGACCAGGAAAGCGCTCAAGGAGCTGGGGGAGGAAGTATGAAGTGGTCCTATGCCTCGCAGCGCAAGGAGTACGGCCGGGCGCTCATCGAACTGGGCAAAACGCGCAAGGATGTGGTCGTGCTCGATGCCGACCTCTCCTCCTCCACCCGTACGGCGGACTTCGCCAAGGAGTTCCCGGAACATTTCTTCAACTGCGGCATCGCCGAGCAGAACATGATGGGGACGGCCGCCGGACTGGCCGCTTCGGGCAAGGTGGTCTTCGCCTCCACCTTCGCCGTCTTCGCCACCGGCCGTTGCTGGGACCAGATCCGGCAGAGCATCGCCTATCCCAAGCTCAATGTGAAGATCGTGGCCACGCACGCGGGCATCACCGTGGGCGGGGACGGAGCCTCCCATCAGACCGGCGAGGATGTGGCATTGATGCGCACCTTGCCCAACATGACCGTGGTGGTGCCGGCGGACGCGCCGGAGACGTTCAGGGGGACCAAAGCGCTAGCAGAACATGCAGGACCGTGCTACATGCGCATGGGCCGACTGGACTTTCCCACCGTGACCGACCCGGAGGAGGGTTTCAAGATCGGAAAGGCCGTGGTCCTCAGGGATGGCTCTGACATCACCCTCGTCGGCTGTGGCGTCATGGTGTCGCGCTGCCTGGAGGCCGCGGAGTCCTTGGACAAGCGCAACGTCTCTGCCCAGGTCATCAACATGAGCACCATCAAGCCATTGGACGAGAGGGCTTTGGCGGACGCGGTCAAGCGCACCGGCGGCATCGTCACCGCCGAAGAGCATAACGTGGTCTCCGGACTGGGATGCGCCGTGGCCTGCTACCTGGGAGAGCATGATCCCGTTCCCATGAAGCGCGTGGGCATCATGGACACCTTCGGCGAGTCCGGGGAAGGGGAGGAACTCATGCGCAAGTACGGTCTAACGTCCGACAAGATCATCGAGGCCACAGAGGAAGTCATGCGGAGGAGATGAGATGAAGATCTTTATCGACACGGCCAATATCGAGCAGATCGCGGAAGTGGACAGCTGGGGCATCCTGGATGGGGTCACGACCAACCCCACCCTCATCGCCAAGGAGAACACCGAGCCGAAGGCCCTGGTGCGCAAGATATGCGAGATCGTGGGCGGACCGGTCAGCATGGAGGCCATGAGCACCAAGGCCGCGGACATAATCAAGGAAGGAAAGGAATTGGCCAAACTCCACGAGAACATCGTCATCAAGGTGCCCATGACCGAGGAGGGATTGAAGGCCACCAGAACGCTGGCCAAGGAAGGCATCAAGGTTAACATGACGCTCATCTTCTCCTCCAACCAGGCGCTGCTGGCCGCTAAGGCCGGTGCGGCGTATGTATCACCATTCGTCGGCCGGCTGGATGATATCGGCCAGGACGGCATGGACCTCATCGCCGAGATCCTGGACATCTTTGACAATTACGAATACGGCACGGAGGTCATCGTGGCTTCTGTCAGGCATCCCATCCATGTGGCGCAGGCCGCACGCATGGGCGCGGACATCGCCACCGTCCCCTACGACGTGCTGAAGAAGATGTTCAAGCACCCGCTCACGGACATAGGAATCGAGCGCTTCCAGAAGGACTGGGAGAAAGTGACCAAGCGCTAGGCCAAGAGCATATGCCTAGACAATTCGGGATGACCAGCGGCCAGAAGAGGCGGGTCTCCTGAGTGCTGTCACCGAGATCTAAAAGAGCTCGTTCCAGACTGAGGGTCGCCATTCGGAGAAGAGGTGGAACGGGGAATAATTATATAGCGGCCAGCACGTGATAAATGGGCATGCCCAGAGGGAGCGCGGACCGGTCTTTGGCATGGGCAAGCGTGGCCGCGGTCATCGCCGTGGCATCGCTCGCCCTCCTCCTGGTCAACATCTCCCATCTGGAGCTGGGCGACCAAGGGCAGTCTATCCGTCCCCGGGACTGAGAAAAAGGTGAAATAGCCCGCTCCGCCTCTCAAACGACGATGGAGTGCGATTTCCTGGTGGTGGGGGCGGGGCCCGCGGGAGCGATGTTCGCCTCCTCGGTGGCGGACCGTGCGAAGACCGTAGTGCTGGAGGAGCATGAACGGGTCGGACAGCCGGTCCAGTGTACTGGTCTCGTCGCCCCTAGGGTGGTGGAGATGGTGAGTGCCCGGGACACGGTCATCAACCGGCTCGACTCGGTCACTTTCCACTTCCCGGCCGGAGGCACTCTGGATATCCAAGGGAAAGGGACCAAAGCGGTGGTCCTTGACCGGGCCCGATTCGACCAGCATTGCATGGAGAAGGCCGTGGACCGCGGGGTGGAGCTGAGGCAGGGCGAGCGATTCCTCGGCCTGTCGCTTGAAGGTGAGGGCGTGAGCATCCGCTCCCGGAGCGGCAACGGCAGCTCGTCCTATCTAGCCAGATTGATCATTGGAGCCGACGGCTACAAGTCAAATGTGGCCAAGAGCGTCGGCCTGGGCCAGCCCAAGGACACGGTGCGAGGCATCCAAATGGACGTCGCCCACCGACTCGATGACCAGAAGCGCGTGCATGTGTTCGTGGGAAAGGACGTGGCCCCGGGCTTCTTCGCCTGGGAGATCCCCTGCGACGATTTCACTAGGGTCGGAGTGTGCGTATCGCCCGGTCACGGCCCGCCGGTAGCCTACCTCAATCCATTGCTCAAGAGACTGGGGATGGCGGAGAAGCGAAGGATATCCACCGTCTCCGGCATCATACCCCTGGGCCCGCCTTCGCGCACTTATGCGGAACGGGTCATGTTGCTGGGTGACGCGGCCGGGCAGGCCAAGCCGTTGAGCGGTGGAGGCATCTACACCGGGTTGGTGGCAGGACGATGCGCCGCCGCCACCGCCTTGGAATCGCTGCAAAGCAACGACTTCAGCCCCCGTGCCCTTTCCACCTATCAGCTCCGTTGGAAGGAGGAAATCGGCAAGGAACTCGAACGAGGATACATGTTGCGCAAGGCCTATGTGAGGCTGCAGGACAAGAAACTGGACGAGGTCCGGCAGACCTTGGACCGACCGGAGGTGCTCTCCTTGCTGAGCGATGGCGACATCGATTTTCCGACGGTGTTGGCGTCGTCGATCCTCAAGGCGGCGCCCTCGCTGATCAAGTTCGCCCCTCAGTTCCTGCGTTCCATGCTGTGGCACTGACCTGAATAAATATGAAATACTCACGCTCTGGTGGAGGGAACGATGCGTTTCGTCAAGGTGCCCCGGTCCCGCGGTCAAGAGGCACGAAAGCAGCTCATGCGCTTGGACGCGGTGAACCGGGACGTGCGCATCGTGGATGATGGCGACCACATTCTTATTCCTTTGAGGGAGGGCACGGAAAGCGTCGAGGTGAGATCGCTCGGCTACGAGGTCGTGGAAGGCGCGGGAGAGAGGAGGACCGTCTACTGCAGTCCTTTGACGGAGGTGCGGGCCCGCCTTGGACTCCCAAGGCAACTGGAGCGACTCCTTCCGAGCAAATGGGAGCTCTTGGGCGATGTGCTGGTGCTCCGCCTTCCTCCGGAGCTGGAGGTGGAGAAGGAGCGCATCGCCTCCGCCTATGCTCACGTGCTGAAGGCCCGGACCGTATGTCAGGAGCTAGGCGCCATCGAAGGCACCTACCGCACGCCCCAGATGAGGGTGATCTATGGTCAAGGCACGGAGACGGTGCACCGGGAGAATCGGATCCTCTACAAGCTCGATGTGGCCAAGATCATGTTCTCCTCTGGCAACAAGGAAGAGAAGCAGAGGATGGCGAAGCTGGATTGTCGCGGGGAGACGGTGGTGGACATGTTCGCTGGCATCGGCTATTTCACCCTGCCCATCGCCAAGTATGCCAAGGCATCCAGGGTCATCGCCTGTGAGATCAACCCCACCGCTCACCACTACCTGATGGAGAACGTCGCCCTCAACCACGTGCACGATGCCGTGGTCCCGTACCTGGGGGACAACCGCTCCCTTCCCGGTCAGGGATTCGCTGACCGGATCATCATGGGATATGTGGGCACGACGCACGAGTTCTTGCCCAAGGCCCTCAGCCTGGTGAGGCCGGGTGGCATCATCCACTACCACGAGACCTGTCCTGTCGACCTCTTTCCACAAAGAACTATGGCAAACATCCACTCAGCAGCCGGAGAGCGAGGGATCGAGGTCCTTCGCCTGGGTGAAGTGAAGTCCTTCGCTCCTGCCATCTCGCATTATGTCATCGATTTCCGCGCCTTGTAAGCCCTATCTCTTCCTCTTGGGCGCTTCCGAACTGCCACTGGCGGAGAGCAATGCGCGCATCGCTTCATCGTAGTCATCTCTCTCTCCTTCCAGCATCTTGGACGCGAAATCCTTCAAGTAGAGGCCGTAATCCACCTCTTCCTTGGTGAACTGCCAGTTCTTGCCCTCTGCCTCCCCCGCCGCCGCCAGGAAGCCATAGGCCACGGCCTTGCTCTTGTGGTCCTTCAGACGCACGCGGTCCAGGGCGCGGACCATGGCCGCCTTGCCCTCCACCTTGAACGCCCGGGCCAGCGTGTCCGCGATCGAAGCCAGTTCTCCCAAGCCCTCGTACTCTGGCAGCCTGGAGGAGATGCTCTTGGCCAGCTCCATCCTCCAGCCCTCGTTCACCACCTGCGCGGGCGTCATGTTCCCCGAACTTGAGCGCAGCTGTCGGACGACGTCCGCACTGGCCACCTGTGCCAGCAGCTCATCATGATGGTCCGCCCAAAGCTCGGCGATGACCTTCCCCGCCTGGTCCGACTCGGTGACGACCGCCACCTGCTTGGAACGCAGCAGGCCCTCCACCGCCTTCCTCTCCGCCTCGCTGCCCTTGAGATCCGCTAAGAAGCTCTCCACATTACCCTGGTAGCAGGCGTCGCCCAGCACCAGTACCTTGTGCCCGTGCGATCGCAGCCTCGACTTCCACCCATCCCTAGCCTTGGAGATGAGCGTCTGGTCGTCGATCTTGCTCGCCTTGTAGTCGTCCAGCAGCCCCTGGTCAAGGGGGGAGCGCTCCCGACAGCCGCATGTTGCCGAGGTAGAAGTGCAGCGAGGCGAGTAGCGAACGTCGACCTGGAAATCATCCAAGGGATCGGGGGCCGCGATCCGGCTTGCCAGGTGGTGCAGGAGGTTCACGTCCCCGGCGCAGTCCTGGCAGACGAAGAGTTCCCGCTCCGCCGAGCTCCAGCGAATGACCAAGCCGGAGATCGAATCGGGATGCCCGCAGGTCCCATCGAGCTGAAACTCGTAAGGCGCCTGGGAGATCATCTCCTCTACGTACTCCTTGGGAGCGCTCGGCCCTTCGGAAGAGCACCATAGCCCGGCGCCGCTGGAGTAGATGTGCAGGTTCTGGGCCCTGGCCTCTTCCCAGTAGGCCAATAGGCGCAATTCCGGGTCGTCGAGGTATTGCACCCCTATGAGCTTCTCCGGGTCCACCTTACCGCGCACTGCGAAGGAGACGATCCCAGATGGCAACTGCTTGGTGGTCATGAAGGGGATCTTGCCCGATGCGGCCAAGGAGATGGTGGCAGCATATGCCCTCACTAGTTGATCACCATATGTGGCCATGCTCTGCAGCTGCTCCGGGTCGTCCCGATGGCGTTGCACCTTCTCCATCTTCTTCAGCATCTTGTCGAAGGGGCAGCGCCAGCACTTGCCTTCGCACTTGGGGATGAGGAGAGAGGGGTCGTCCGCTAGGCGACCCGCCTTGGTCAGTATCTCCTTCTCCAACGATTTCGGCGTGGCCTTGACGCCTCGGAAGCGCACCACCCTGCCCATCGAGGCGGTGGAGGGACAAAGGCACGATAAGAACCTTTGGCTCAAACCTGAGGGAAAAGGTTGTTAATGCGAATCGCGCTTCATTCACCCAGGGATGCGGATGCCAGAGGACGACGTCTTCGCCAAGGGGTACCTGAAGGGCTACGAGGAAGGACTGAAGGACGCGTGGGAGGAGCTCATCTCCTTGACCATGAAGGGCTACACCTCCCGGGAGATCCAGATACTGGCCAAGAGCCGCAAGTCCGATATCCCCCAACGCATCGTGCTACGCAAGCGTCGCCTGGCGAGGGAAATGGATATCGATCTGGATGCCGCCCCAAAGGTCCATGTCAAGGAAGAGGAGCGAACAACTGCACCTCCGCCAGATGTGGACTCGAAACCCACTTCGAAGGCCCAGACGGAGGAGACGCCCCTGGCCTATGAACCAGGGAGTACGGTCATCATCCGCGACAAGCGTCTGGAAAGGCCCCTGGCCATCTTGATGGAGGAGACTGCGAAAGGAAGGGCAGGCTTATGCATCTTACGCACCCCGCCGGAGACGGTGAGGAAGAAGCACTCCGTCGACTGCAACATGGTCTGGCTCACGAAGACCGAATGCGTGAAAGAGGAAGGCTGCGACCTAGGGAAGAAGGACGCCTTCGTCTCGCCTACGGACCTGCCGAAGCTCACCACCATGATCAAGTCATTCTCCACTGAGAACAAGGGAGGGGTGGTGGTCCTTGAAGGATTGGAATACCTGGTCACCCAGAACGATTTCAAGGGTGTGCTCAAGTTCCTTTCCACGGTGCGGGACCAGGTATACCTAGCGAAGGCGATGCTCCTGCTGCCCATAGACCCATCTATCTTTGAGGAGAAGGACCTCAAGGCCCTGGAGCGCGAGGGCGGAGAAGAGTAGAGGAGAGCTCACGCTGGCCTGTATCCACCGAGAGTAGAAGGGGCGCGTTCTCACCTGGAGACAGAGATTTCGGTCGAAAAAACGTCGGCGGATTGCCCTGACTCCCCAGTAAGGATCTCCGTGTCGATCTTTGATGTCCCTGACCTCAGCTCCAGGTTCTGGAAGATGCTTCGTTCCTCCGTCCGCCCGGCGTGAGTGATTCTGACCGGTAGATAGTCGAATTCCAGGCCCAGCTCATGTGCCAGAACGTCAATCCCTCGCACACGGTGCTCCTCGTCCGTGGATCAATCCAGCCTTATCCCTATTCTCAGGGGTAAACGCCACGCAGCTCGAAAGCCCGGGCGACCTCCTTCAACGCCAGCATATAGGCGGCCGTGCGGTGGTCCACCTTCTTGCTCTCCGCGACCTCGTGCACCCGGGCGAAGGCATTTGTCATGATCTCCTTCAGCCTCTCCTTTATCTGGTCCGTGGTCCAGAAGAGGAACTGCAGGTCCTGCACCCATTCGAAGTAGCTGACCGTCACTCCCCCCGCGTTCGCCAGGATATCGGGCATGATCATGATCCCCTTGTCAGAGAGCATCCGGTCCGCTTCGGGAGTGGTCGGTCCGTTCGCCCCTTCCACTATGATCTTGGCTTTGATTCGAGGGGCATTCTCCTTGGTGATGACGTTCTCCAGCGCAGCTGGCACGAGGACATCGCAATCGAGCTCCAACAGCTCTTCGTTGGTGATGTTCCTCGCTCCCTGGTAGTTCTGAACGCTCCCGGTCTTCTTCTTGTGCTCGGAGACGCTCAGCGGATCGAGGCCTTTCTCGTTGTAGATGCCCCCGCTAGAATCGCTCACGGCGATGACCTTGGCGCCTCCCTCCTGATGAAGCAGTCGGGCCGCGTTCCAGCCGACGTTGCCGAAGCCTTGGATCGCCACTCTCGCCCCCTTCAGATCCATGCCTTTCACCCGGGCCGCCTCCTGGGCGATGTACATGACCCCTCGGGAGGTCGCCTCCTCTCTTCCCTTGGAACCGCCAATCTCTATCGGTTTGCCGGTGACCACACCAGGGACCGAGTACCCCACACCCATGCTGTAGGTGTCCATGATCCAGGCCATGGTCTGCGCGTCCGTGTACACATCCGGAGCAGGAATGTCCATCTGCGGTCCGATGATGATCGAGATCTCGCTGGTATAGCGCCTGGTGATCCTTTCCAGCTCGCCCTTGCTCAACTCCTTGGGATTGCAGATGACCCCGCCCTTTGCCCCGCCGTAAGGGAGGCCTACCACGGCACACTTCCAGGTCATCCACATGGCCAGCGCTCGCACTTCGTCCAGAGTGACGTTCGGATGATAGCGGATGCCTCCTTTGCATGGCCCGCGCGCGGAATTGTGCTGGACCCGGTAACCGGAGAAGATGCGGATGCAACCATTATCCATCTTCACTGGGAAGTTGACCCCCAGCTCCCGCCGCGGCGATTTGAGCATCTCGATGACGCAATCCTCTAGGCCCAACAACTTGCCAACGCGGTCCACGTGCTCCTTGGCCGAAACGAAGGGATTTGGCGCTACCATTCTCACCACCTCGGGTGACTATTCCATTCACGTCTATTTTAAGTGCTATGGGAAAACGAGCTATGAAATGGCATGACTGGGGCAGGGTCGAGAATGGATGCTGGCCCGATCGGAGTTACCACCAGGCATTGAACCGCGATTCGATGCCCGCCTCGGGGTCCTAGCTGCAAGGAAGCGAACATCATTTATCCTCGGGCAGCCACATAGTCGCTAGGAGAAGATGAGGAATTCCGAAGTGACCCGGGTTCTTTACGAGGTGGCGGATATCCTCGAGCTACAGGGAGTGCAGTTCAAGCCCACCGCCTACCGCAAGGCCGCGCGCAACATTGAATCGCTGACCAAAGAGCTGGAGGAGATTCGGAAGGAGGGCGGATTGCGCGAGATACCGGGGGTAGGGGAGGCCATAGCCAAGAAGATCGAGGAGATGCTTTCCACCGGCCACATTCGCTATCTCGACGAGCTCAAAGAGGCGTTCCCTGCCGGACTGCTGCAGATCATCGATGTGCCGGACATCGGGCCGAAGACGGCCATGCACCTGTACAGGGAGCTGAAGATCACCAACCTGGCGGATCTCAAACATGCTGCGGAGCAGCACCAGATCCGGGAGCTTAAGGGGTTCGGGGAGCGGTCCGAAGAGCGCGTTCTTCATGGAATAGCTCTGCTGGAGAGACGCAGCGGACGCATGCTGCTTGGATACGCCTATCCGGTGGCCGAGGGCATGGTGGAGTACATCCGCAGGAAGGCGAGCCTGGAGAAGGTGAGCTTGGGTGGCAGCCTCCGCCGCATGAAGGAGACCATCGGGGACATCGACATCTTGGCGGGCAGCAACGACCCGCAATGGGTGATGGACATCTTCACCACCCATCCCCAGGTGGAGGAGGTCGTGGAACGAGGGCAGACAAAAGCCAGCGTCCGCCTTCGCGAGGGGGTGCAAGTGGATCTGCGGGTGGTGGAGGAAGTCCAATATGGCGCTGCCCTGCAGTACTTCACCGGCTCCAAGGACCATAATGTGGCCTTACGACAAATGGCCATCGATCGGGGGCTCAAGCTCAACGAGTACGGCCTATTTAGGAAGGACTCGAACGAGGTGGTCGCCCGGGAAGGAGAGGAGGATATTTACCATGCCCTGGGGCTGGAGATCATGCCGCCCGAGATGCGCGAGAACCGGGGCGAGATCCAGGCTTCGATCGCGCACCGCCTACCGAGCCTGGTAGGACTGAATGACGTCCGCGGCGATCTCCACGTGCACACCCTTGCCAGCGATGGGAACGCCACCATCGAGGAGATCGCCTATGTCTGCAAGCGCAAAGGCTACGAGTACGTAGGGATCACGGACCACTCAGAGGCGCTCAAGGTCGCCAATGGACTATCCGTGGAGCGCTTGCGAGGGAACATGGACATCGCCCGCAACGTCTCCAGCCTGGTGGAGGTGAAGGTGCTCATCGGGGCGGAGGTGGAGATATTGGAAAGCGGGAAGCTCGACTATCCAGATGACGTTCTCAGGGAGCTTGATTTCGTGGTGGGGGCGGTGCACTCCAAGTTCACCATGCCGGAGAAGGAGATGACCGAGCGCGTTCTGACCGCTCTGTCCAATGACAACATGACCATACTGGCACATCCGACCGGTCGGGTGCTGGAGCAGCGGGAACCATATGCGCTGGACATGGACCGGGTGATGCAGGCGGCCAAGGACCATGAGGTCTGTCTGGAGCTCAACGCTTTCCCTGAGAGGCTGGACCTGAACGATATCTACTGCAGAAAGGCCAAGGAGATGGGGGTGAGGGTGGCTATAAGCACAGACTCGCACTCCATCGCGCAGCTGGACAATATGCGCTACGGGGTGGCTACCGCCAGAAGAGGTTGGCTGGAAGCCCAGGACGTGCTGAACACCATGGGGTTGGTCTCCTTGGCGGATTTCCTCAGCCATTGATCCCTCGCCCCTCACCCAGGACAAGGTTTAATGCCAGGAAACTTGGATAACTGACGGTCGAGAGGTAAGCGAATTGGGAGCAGAGGACGTCGCGGCGGCCATCAGGCGCATGGAGATCCGTGGGGCAGCGGAAATCGCCAGGAAGAGCGCAGAGGCTCTCAAGCAAGAGGCTCTGGAGTTCCACGGCAACGATCTGAACGAGTTCCGCCGCTACCTGGACGCGGGAAGAGAGACGCTGCTGTCCTCCCGTCCCACCGCCGTTTCGCTATGGAATGGCGTCCAGTCGGTATTCAAGAACACCTCGGAGGCGAAGGAAGTAGAGGACCTGAGGCGCCGAGTGATCAAGAACGCGGATGATTTCATCCTCCGATCCAAGGAGGCAGTGGAGATCATCGGTCGTTTCGGAGCACGGAGGATCAGGGATGGGGACAAGATCCTCACTCATTGCAACAGCAAGGCCGCTCTGGCCGTGATCATCCAGGCCCATAAGGAAGGCAAGCACATCGAGGTCTTCGCCACCGAGTCGAGGCCGTGGAGACAGGGGCTGCTGACCATCAAGGACCTCGGCAAAGAGGGCATCGGAACCACGCTCATAGTGGATAGTGCGGCCCGCTGGCTGATGAAACGCATCGATGCCGTGGTGGTGGGGGCGGACACGGTCTGCTCCAATGGCGCGGTGGTGAATAAGATCGGCACGTCGCAGATCGCGCTATCCGCACATGAGGCGCGCGTCCCCGTCATGGTCTGCGCGGAGACGTTCAAATTCTCCACTCGCACGATGTACGGCGAACTGGTGGAGATCGAGGAACGCGAGTCCGAGGAGATCGTCCGGTCCGATGAGGTTCCGCCTGGGACCAAGGTGCTCAATCCGGTCTTCGACGCCACGCCTCCGGAGTACATCGACGCCATCATCACCGAGGCGGGCGTCATCTCGCCCTACGCGGCATACGAGATCATAGTCAAGGAGCTCGGTCAGGGATCTCTTTTCGGGAGCCAAGAAGGCAAAGGGCGATAGCATGGAATACTGTGAGAAATACCTTCATTTGGGGGAGAGGCTGGACCCGGATCGGCATGTTGTTTGCACCTACAAAGTGAGAACGGACCTGCCCATGAAACAGGCCGCGGCGGCCATCGCCACGGAGCAATCGACCGGCACGTGGACGGGGGTGAGCACTCTTACGGAGAAGGTGTTCGAAGCCTATGGCGCGAAGGTCATCGATATCAAAGGGGACATGGCGGTCATCGCCTACCCAGTGGAGGATTTCAGCCTGGATGTCGGAGGCGTGCCACAGATACTGAGCGTCATCTCCGGCAACCTCTTCGGCCTGGACGCGCTCAAGGGAGTGAGGCTGGAGGACTGCGCGTTCCCCCCTTGCATCCTAAAGGAGTTCAAGGGCCCCAAGTTCGGAGTGGAGGGGATGCGCCGGATCCTCAAGCGACCCACCAAGCCGCTGGTAGGGACGATCGTCAAGCCCAAGATCGGATTGCCGCCGAGCGGATACGCGAACTACATCTACGAATCGGGCATGGGCGGCCTGACCAACGGCAAGGACGACGAGACGCTCGTGAACCAGAGGTTCTGCCCCCTGGAGGAAAGGGTAGTGGCCGTCGCCGAGGCCATCGACCGGGTGAAGCAGGAGACCGGGCACGTGATCATCCACGCCATCAACGTCTCCACCCGAGGGGACGAGATCTTGGAGGTGGCCGAGAGGGCACAGCAGCTCGGGGCCAAGGAGCTCATGGTGGATGTGCTCACCTCCGGCTTCGCTGCCGTCCAGGCTTTGGCCGAGGACCCATCCATTAAGGTGCCGATCCACGTTCACCGCACCATGCACGCCGCTTTCACGCGCAGCAAGGAGCATGGGGTGGCTTGGAGCGTCATGGCGCAGCTCGTCCGCATGTGCGGCGGGGACGCGCTGCACATCGGCACCTATGGGGTGGGCAAGATGCAAGGCGATCCCAGGGAGGACCTGGCCTCGCAGCACGCCTGCCAGAACAAGATGGGAAAGCTGAGACCAGTGATGTGCGTCGCCTCGGGGGGCGTGCATCCCGCCCTAGTGCACAAGATCATCCACATCGCCGGAAAGAACGTACAGATCCAGGCAGGAGGGGGCGTCGCCGGACATCCTATGGGGGTGCGAGGTGGGGCAAAGGCCATGGTGCAGGCGGTGGATGCCGCCGTCGCGGGCATTGACCTGGAGAAATACGCCAAGGGGCATGAGGAGCTCCGTCTGGCGCTGCAGAAATGGGGTTGAAGCATGAAGCTCAAGGCCAAATACATCGACATGGACACGGGCGAGATCACCACCCTCCTTCACGTGGAAGATTGCCTGGAAATGGGCGTGCACGAACAGGACCGGGTCCGGGTGAAGCATGAGGATTCCACCGTGACGGCGATAGTGCAGACCACGGACACTTTCCTCATGAAAGGGGAAGTGGGCCTCCTGGGAAGGGCGTTCCAGTACATCGGGCCGGAGGCGGGCGAGCTGCTAGATGTGACCCCGACCGGCAAGCCGGAATCGGTGGACTACATCCGCAAGAAGATGGACGGGCTCGAGCTAACCACCGAGGAGATACGCGCTCTCGTCTCAGACATCGTTACTCGGTCATTGTCAAGCGTGGAACTGGCCTTCTACGTCACCGCCCTGCACATCAACGGCATGAACATCCGGGAGACGGCGGACCTGACCCTGGCCATGGTGGAGACCGGCGAGACCATCCAGTTCGACCGCTCCCCGGTCTTCGACTTCCATTCCGTGGGTGGAGTGCCAGGGAACAAGGTGACGCTGATCGTTGTTCCGATCGTGGCCGCGGCGGGACTGCTCATACCAAAGACCTCTTCTCGAGCGATAAGCTCCGCCGCCGGTACCGCGGATGTTGTAGAGGCGTTCGCCTTGGTGGACTTCAGCGCGCACGAACTCAAACAAATCGCGGAGAGCACGGGAGGCATCATGGCCTGGGGAGGGGGACTGAACCTAGCCCCAGCGGACGACGTCATCATCCGGGTGGAATATCCCTTGGGAGTGGACCCGCACGCTCAGCTTCTGGCATCGGTCATGTCCAAGAAGAAGGCGGTGAACGCCGATTTCCTGCTGGTTGACATCCCCATGGGCAACGGGACCAAGGTGCCGACCATGGAAATGGCCAAGACTTACGCCCGAGACTTCATCGAGCTTGGAGAGAGGCTGGGCATCAAGGTGGAATGCGCCATCACTTATGGTGGGCAACCGGTAGGTCGGGCCATCGGACCGGCCTTGGAGGCACGCGAGGCGATCCAGGTCCTGGAAGGCTCCAAGACGCCCAACAGCGTGGTGGAGAAGGCCCTCGGCCTCTCCGGCATACTGCTGGAGATGGGCGGCATTCCCAAGGGCGAGGATAGAGCAAGGGAGATCCTCGTCTCCGGAAAGGCACTGGAGAAGTTCAGGGAGATCGTGGCCGCGCAAGGCGGGAACCCGAACATCAGATCCGATGACCTGGTGCCAGGCAAGCTCACCTTCGACGTATTGGCAAAGAAGTCCGGCTACGTCAATGCCATCAACAACAAGCAGCTGGTGAAGATCGCCCGAGCCTCCGGAGCGCCGAAGGACAAGGGTGCCGGGGTCTACATTCACAAGAAAGAGGGTAGCAAGGTGGATGCTGGCGAGGCACTGCTGACCATCCATTCGGAGAACGACGCCAAGCTGCAGGAGGCCATCGGGCTGTCGAGGAAGCTGGAACCGATCACCACCGAAGGCATGGTGCTCGCGCGGTTGC
The DNA here is from genome assembly GCA_026394375.1 of Methanomassiliicoccales archaeon. NCBI lineage: Archaea > Methanobacteriati > Thermoplasmatota > Thermoplasmata > Methanomassiliicoccales > Methanomassiliicoccales archaeon. The sequence continues at coordinate 3,274 of JAPKYJ010000017.1, read as the reverse complement.
CTGGCTTCAGGAACGTTCGCGTCTAGGCTTGCGGTGCGATTGAAGGGCCTGGTCCATGGTCATCTCTCCCTTGGCGACTGAGGATGCTAGCCCCGATGGCAAGGTCACCTGGCCCCCGGAGGCTAGGCGCGATAGGCGCTGAACGTCGCGCACCTCGCCGGGAGTGGGCAGGGGCTCGGGAACGGTGGTGATCTTTTTTCCCTTGGCCATAGCGATGCGCTTGGCCGCCTCGGCATCGGGACGACCGGATCGCTTGGTGGTGCCGGTCTCATCCACCACCTCCACTTCGTCCACCTTGTCCCAGATGGAGCTTATGACCCGATCTCGCTTGGTGCTATCACCATGCCCCACGCGGGCGATGGAGTGTGAGTAGTCCAGACAGGGAAGAAGCTTGGCCAGGACCTGAGCCACTTTCTCCGGGGAGTTCACCTCCTCCGCGGCCAAGAGCCTTCCTTCCCCGTAGACGGCGATGCCGGTGCTGCTACCTGGATCGACGCCGATGACGATGGTGCGGTACTTGGTGCCTCCGGCCAAAACGCAGCGAGCCAGATCGATGGCCCTTTCCGGGTCCTCTTCAGCCACAACCTCTTCGAATTCCACTGCCCCCCTCTCCTTGGGCGTGGTGATCACCACTCCCACCGATGCGGGCACTTTTCCATCCTTACCCAGGGAGATGAACTCTTCCCCTCTCGCCTTCAGCCTCCGCACCACTTCGTAGAAGAAGCGGAAATCCTCGGTGAAGACGCCGATGACCTTCATCTGCTTCTCTGAGGGCTCCTTGCTCGCATAATCCTTTCTAGGTCTTGACCATCTTCATGCCCACTCGGTCCTTTTCTTCGGGCATCTGCTTCCTCAGGGCCAGATAGCCTACCGCGCTGGCTAGGGCGAACATCGATATCCCGCCCCAGAGCAGGTAGGGCACCTTCACGAAGGCGTCCATGAACAGTCCGCCGACGAACGGTCCCATGCTCCAACCGAACGACTGGAACAGACCGAAAACCCCCATGTACCGGCCACGCTCGTTCTCCGGGGACATGTTCGCCACCAAGTTCATGGAAGAGGGCGAGGTGACGATCTCGCCCATGCTGATGACCACCATGCAAATGGCCAAGGTGAAGAAGTCATAGGAGAACGCCACCGCGAAATAGCCGATGGCGTAGAGCACCGCTCCCCAAGCGATTGCCGTAGTCATACGGTATCTCGCGATGAAGCGAGCCACGGGCATCTGCAAGAAGACCACCATGATGCCGTTGATGGCGTATAGGTAACCTACCTCGTAGATATGGATGCCAACCACGCTTTGCGAGTACACTGAGTACACCGAGGACATCTGCGCCACCACCAGGAAGAGCAGGACCGAGATGAAGCAGAAGGCGGCGAAATTCCTATCCTTCCGGATGTCCAGCAGATCGGACACGCTGTAGTCGTTGCGCCTGAAGCTCGACCGGATGGACTCGCTCACCATGAAGAGGATGATGAAGGCCGCGATGGCAGAGGTCATGGCGGTGAGCAGGAAGAGGGAAGAGTAGCCCATTATCGCCAGTAGCCCTCCCAGCAATGGGCCCATGGTCCAGCCCAGGTTCTGACCGATGCGCAGCAGCCCGTATGCCTCCAGCCGACGGCTGGGCTCGCACAGGTCGGCCACCATGGCGTTCGAGGCCGGCTCGAATAGCGAACCCAGGATGTTGCTGCAGACCACCAGCAACGCGATGAGCAAGAAGGAGTTGGTGGAGGCGATGACCACGCTGATCAGCACGAAGACCATGGCCCGGCTGCCCATGGAGGCGATCATCACGTTCCGCCTGCCAAAACGGTCCGCGATCTCGCCACCGATGAGCTGCCCCATCGCCCCCGCGACGGATGAGATGAGGAAGACCAGCCCGATGCTGGTCATGGATATGCCCAGGGAGGAGTGGAAGTATATGGAGAGGAAGGGCATGACGATGGAGAAGCCCGTGGCGGAGATGATGCGGCCCACGAATAGGACCCAGAGCCTCCGGTCGAAATGACCCCCGAACGCCGAGCTCCAAAATGTCATCCCGTTCCTCTCCTCCACTTGTTGATGCTTGAGGACCTAGCGGCGGGAGATTGATTGCCATAGAAAAAGGCTTGCCTATGCCAGCATGGCATGTGCTCCCGCTGTTCGCGCCTTTTCGCTATTGGTCATCGACACAGTTGGGATAAGCAGGGTTATATTGGGTGGCCTCGAATTCATTCTTCGGAACGAAGGGAGAGTGACCGCATTACCGAAGAGGCTTCCCTGGTCATGGAGCTGGAGGACGCCCTAATCTCCGTAGACGAGGCGAGGGCAGAGAGAGTCGTGAACAAGGCATTGCAGACCATGACCCCCCTGGAGTGTGCGGAGAAAGTGATATCCCCAGCGTTGCGCGACATCGGCAATGGCTGGCAGGAAGGAACTATCGCCCTTTCGCAGATCTACATGGGGGGCCGGATCTGCGAGAAGATCCTGGACAAGTACCTCCCCCTGGCCAGGCAGATTCGCAAGACCCAGCCACGGCTGGCCATCGCCAACCTCGAAGACCACCATGATCTAGGTCAGAAGATCGTCTATTCGGTGGTGAGGGCCGGGGGATTCGATATCATGAACTACAAACGCCAGGACGCAAAAGGGTTGGCGGAAATGGCCTCTAAGGACAAAGTGGATGTGCTATTCGTTTCCACGCTGATGCTCCGCGCCGCCTTGAAAGTGAAGGAGTTGCGGCAGCAATTGACCAGCAAGGGAAGCAACGTTAAGATCGTAGTGGGAGGGGCGCCGTTCGTTTTCGACCATGCGCTCTAGAGGGAAGTCGAAGCGGATGACATGGGGATCGACGCCACAGCTGCACTCGACCTGGCGAAGAAATATGCTGGAGGCGGCTCCCCATGAAAGATGAGATGACCTCCATGGAGCGGGTCCTGGCCGATCTTGCATTGGGGTCTGTCATAGACAATCTAATCCGCAACGCCAGGGTGCATGGAAAAGCGACGAAGGTGGATTTCGTCATCGAGACCATTGGCCCCTACACCGAGCTGCGGGTCGAAGATGATGGCAAGGGTGTTCCAGAGGGGATCAGGGGAAGGATCTTCCACGAGGGCTACCGCTTTGGAGAGACCAAGGGCACCGGGCTAGGTCTGTACCTGGTCCAGAAGACGATGGAAAGATATGGTGGAAAGATACGAGTGGAGAACACCGTGCCCCGTGGGGCCACGTTCGTGCTCTCCTTCCCCCGAATGGAGAGCTTTCCGGGCTGAACCGATCAGGTCCCCCGGAACC
>JAPKYJ010000016.1 GCA_026394375.1 Methanomassiliicoccales archaeon | reverse complement strand
TTTCGAAGGCGACGTCGGTCCGAACACCGGAGGCATGGGCTCGTATTCCGCGGAAGATCATCTTCTGCCGTTCGTGGAGAGGGGGGAGGTGGAGAGCGCCGTCGAGACCATGCGCAGGACGGTCCTCGCCCTGGCCAAGGAAGGTTGCCCCTATCAGGGAGTGCTATACGGCCAGTTCATGCTCACTTCCTCCGGTCCCAAGGTGATCGAATTTAACGCCCGCTTCGGGGACCCGGAGGCGATGAACGTGCTTCCGCTCCTGGAAAGCGATTTCGCCGAGGTCTGCTCGAGCATCACCTCGTCATCGATCTCTCCGTCGAAGGTGCGCTTCGCCCGCAAGGCCACGGTCTGCAAGTACGTCGTGCCGGAAGGCTATGGCATCGAGGCCAGGGCGGGGCTGCCGATCGAGGTCGACGAGGAGCGGATAGAGAAAGAGCACGCCCACCTTTTCTACGCCGCAGTCAGCGAAGAGAACGGACGCATACTCACTGGCACCTCGAGAGCGGTGGCGGTGGTGGGCGTGGAGGACAGCATCGAGAAAGCGGAACGGGCCTGCGAGCGCGCCCTGCGCTTCGTCAAGGGGGAAGCGATCTACGTCCGCCACGACATCGGACGGAGAGAGATCATCGAGAAGAAGGTGGAGCGCATGCAGGCGCTCAGGAAACGATTATAGCAGACGGGAGGCTTGCTGTCATCATGAAGAATTTGGAGGAGATCGCGAACCGCATCCTGGTGCGACTGGACGAGAAGGACACGGTGCGGGAGATCGCCATCAAGTCCACCCGAGCGATAATCCGTATCTCCGGCAGCGTGGTGCACGGGGTGCATAAGCGCGAGAACGTAGAAGCGATGTTGGACGAGGTCATGGACGAGGCCAACCGCCTGCGCTCCCTCCTCTCCGACCACCAGGACATCTGGCACTCGGGCATGGTGGAGGATGCCATGCAGGAGCTCGCCGAAGCGGCGATCATGGTCAGCATAGCGTCCGAAGACGACCTGCCTACGCCCGAGGAACTCGGCGTTCCCATGTCCTCTTATCTCATGGGCCTGGCGGACAGCATCGGCGAGCTCCGCCGGTTCGCATTGGACGCCCTCAAGGAAGGACGGATGGAAGACGCCCTGCGATACCTGGAGATGATGGAGGACATGTACCAGGTGATCATGCGTTTCGACTTCCCGGATGCGCTCGTGGCCATCCGCCGCAAGCAGGACATCGCCCGCTCCCTGCTGGAGAAGACTCGGGGCGAGGTGGCGGTGGGGGTGAGCTCGAAGCTGCTGGGGGAGAAGCTCACCCGTCTCTACGACAAGCTCTGATCAGCCGGAGAAGACCTCTCTTAGCTTGCCCTCGATCTCCGAGTCCGGTACCAGGCCGACTATCTCGCCAGCATGCTCGCCGCCCTGCAGGAACATCAGGGTGGGGATGCCCATGACCCTGAACCTCTTCACCAGCTCCGGGTTCTTGTCGCAGTCGACCTTGGCGAATGCTACCTTGCCAGCATAGCGCTCGGCCAAGCGTTCGATCATCGGAGCCATGGCCCGACAGGGGCCGCACCAGCCGGCCCAGAAGTCGATGACCACCTTGGGGTTCTTTGAAACGAAATCGTCGAAGTCGTCCTTGCTCAGCTCGGTGATGCGCCCTGACATCGTTATCGGGGAAGGAAGGGAGCGCGCTCTATTTTAACACTTACGGGGAAAGGGCGAAGAGACGGAACGGATACCTGGCCCAAGCTGCCAAGGAAGGAAAGGTCAGAGAATGAAGAAGCTCGTCGGACCAACTACTTCTTCCGCTTGCGCTTCGGCCTCTTGTAGATGATGTAGGTGACGAACATCAGCATCGCCAGAAGCAGGATGAGGATGGCGTCCGTGCTGCCGTAGTCCGGGCCGTTAACGTAGATGGTCTTGGTGAATACCGAGCCGCCGCCCTCGAAACGAGCGAACTGGTTGCTGGGATCGAGCTCCACCCGCACCAAATGCTGGCCGCTCGCCAATTCGGCCGTAAGGTTGTAGATGATGGTGCGAGAGCCCTTGGCATCCAAGGAGAAAGTGGTGTTGAATATTTTGACGTCGTCCAAATAGAAGACGATCGGCACGCCGGTCAGGGCCGCGCTGCCGCTGTTGACCACTTTGGCGGTGAGCACGATGGGCCGCACCACTTTGATAGTGAGCTCCTTGGTCAGCTTGTCGCTTCCCAGGGCGCTATAGGCGGTCATGTTCACTTCCAGCCTGATGTCCTGTGCCTGAGAGGGGGCGGTGAGATTGATGAGGAACGTTCCCACTTTGCTGACGCCGTTGCCCGGGGAGACCACGGCATCCGACACCTTCGGACCTAGCACTCTGGCAGTGAAGCTGTAGTTGCCGCTCGGGTCGGCGCCGTGGCCGCCCAGTGCCAGGACGCTGTAGGAGTGCGTTTCGCTGATGGCGACGAGCGTCGGGCCGTCGACCGAAACGTAGAGGGGATTGGGAATGTCCACCGCCCCGGCGGTCGCCGGGACCAGGCCCACCGCTAGCAGGCCGATGGCCATCAGCACGACCGTCAGCGCTTTCTTCGTCGGAACACCCCCTTCTGCATGCCGACGAGCACGAACACGGTGAACATCGCCAGCACCATGCCCAGGAGCACCAAGGTGCCCGCCGGGACATCGGGTATGATGCTGTTCACCTTGTCCCCTGTGACCGCCAGGCCTCCGGAGGGGATGGTGAACCTCGGCAGTTCCGGCTGGAACGGCAGCACCGTGCTCGCCGTGGGAGTGGATACGGAGGTGGCCGTGAGGACGACCGTTATCGATGGCTCGGGATTGGCGCGCACCGGCGTCAGGCGCAGCTCGAAGCTCACCTGGTTGCCGGCGGTCGCCTGGATGGTGACGTTGCTGCCGAAGGCTCCCGTGCCGCTGCGTACCTCGGCCTTCCAGCCCAGGTCCTGCAGGCCTGCCAGGTTGACCGCGCTCACTAGGAAGCTGTCGTCGACGTTGCCCGTGTTCTTCAGGCTCAAGCTGTAACTGAAGGAGGAACCGCTGGTGGTCAGGGGCTTGGTGTACGTGATCGAGACGGCGTGGACGGGGGCAATTCCCACCTCCACGGTCGCGCTGTTCGTGATCGTCGCCAGCTCCGTGCTCGTAGCCCTCACCGACAACGACTGATGGCTGACCTTGGCGCCCACGGGGGCGGTGATGGTCAAGGTCACCAGCTGCGAGTTCTGCTGGCCGAAGTCCACGGTGACCGTGGACTCGGAAAGGGTCATGGTCCATCCCGATGTCGAGCCGACTGTGCCCAGGCGATAGGTGTCCGGTACGTTCCCCTTGTTGACGATGCGGATGTTGTAGACCACGCTCTCCCCGCCGTTGATGGTCCTCTTCTCCGAGGAGTCCCATTGCACCGAAACCAAGCGCTTTGGCACCTTGACCAGGGAGATGGTGCGGCTTTGGGGAGAGGTGAGGTTCAGAGCGAGCTCGGAGACATAGCTGACCGTGACCCCTCTCTCCTGACCCGAGGCGGTGGCCTTCACCTGGTACAGGTCAGAAGGCAGGTAGACCTCGAACCCTCCGCTGGCATCGCTGCGCAATGAAAGATAGTCAAGGCTGGAGATCTCAACCAGGGCGGAGGCTGGGATGCCGTTGACCAGGGTGACGCCGGAGAACGGTATGCCCGCCACCAGCGTGAAATTGATGTACTCGACCACGTAAGGCCTCACATCCAGCTTGCCCAGGAACGCGCCCACGCCGGACAGCTGCTTGATGTAGACGCTGTAGTTGCCCGGGGCCAGGTCGAAATTGAAGCCGGACGAGCTCGCTTCCGCTGTGGCGTTCACGGCCGTTAACGATGTGGCCACGAATTGCAGCTGGGCGGCCACTGGCACATCGCCGAAGATGACCTGACCTATGACGCTGGTGTTGTCGAGGATCCTCTTGACATTCACGGTCACGTCCTTGTTGGCCGTCAGGTCGAAGTCCAGGTAGCCCAGGTAGCGGAAGTATCGTTCGGTCTGGGTGTCCAAATACTGTTTCGAGCGCGCATCGGTAGTGATGTTGTACGTACCAGCTGGCAAGTTCAGCGTGAACGTGCCCGCGAGCGTGCTTTGCAGAGTGTAACTTCCACCCGTGCTCTTGGTGATCTTCACCGAGGCCGGGTTCATGAGGCGCGAGCCCTCGTAGTAGATGCTGCCGGAAACGGTGTACGCCTGCTCGGTATTGATGGTGATGGTGTTCGAGCTGGGCGATACGACATAGCTGCCTAGGCTGGCGAACCGGCTGGCGAACCGCTCTTGGCTCGCGTATACTTCGTACGTGCCTTCTTGCAGGTAGGTGGTGAAGTCGGTAGTGGCCCGCAGCTCCATCGAGTCCGGCCCGCTGATGACCACCCGGGCGCTGAACGCCCGTTCGGGGGTGAGGGTACCGGTCACCAGCACGCGCCTGACCACGTCGATCGCCAGACCGGAGGGGTCCTTGCCGATCTCCACGCTCAAGCTCTGAGAGGACTGATACTGAGTGGCGTTCGAGCCAAAGGTCGCGTTCTGGACCACCACGACGTTGTAGTTGCCAGGATGCAGGGAGAGGGTGAACCGGCCCAGCCCATCTGAAGTAGCGGTGGCCGTCTGAGCCCCCGACCCGGTCGAGGTGAAGGTCACGGTTATACCCGGCAAGCGCGAACCTAGATAACTGACCACACCGGAGACGGTGCGGTTGTAGGCAAGCAGCTGGATGTCCTGTTGCGTGTTGCCAGTGAGCGGAGAATAGCTGAACTCCTGCGGGGCGTAGCCGTTCTCGTTCACCAACAGTGTATAGTAACGGTTGGGGACCAGGTTGAGGCTATAGTACCCGGTGCTATCGGTGAGGGTGGTGATCGAGCGGCCATCCGCGTCCGCCACGGTCAAGGTGACGTTCGTCCTTCCCTCGCTGGAGGCGCGCAATCCGTCACCATTGGCATCGTACCAGACCGTGCCGGTGATCCTGGCCGAGGGAGCGAGGCTTAGCGTCAGGGTTGCGTCCGTGGCTATGAAGGCGTCGTTCCAGTAGGCGGTCACCTGGCTATCGACATAGAAGAAGTAGAGGTCCGAGGGCAGCAACATGCGGAATTCGCCGGTGGAGTTCGCCACCGCGGTGAGCTTCGCTCCAGTGGTGCGGGACTGGGCTTGCACCTTGACCCCGTCCAAGGACACGTCTCCCACCAGCTTGCCGCTCACGTAGAATGCGGAGCTCAGGGTAGGATTCGCCTGGGTCTGACCGACGGTCGCCGGGATCTGCAGAAGGGCCGCATAGTCCCTGCCATTGATGACCGCCAAGCTGAACAGGGTGTAGGAATCGGACGGAACGGTGATGTGGAAACGACCCTGGGAGTCGGTCTGCGTCCATATCTTCGTCTTCGAAGAGAGAAGGGCCACGGTGGCATTGGCCGCCGGGGTCAGGGACGGAGTGAGGATCTGACCGGACACGCTCATGGCCTCGTAGAGCGTGAATGTGCGCGTTACGGTCTCTCCGTTCCCCAGGGCGAAGACCTGCTGGCCGAGGGAGAACTCATCCTGCCCGGTTTGCAGTGTGTAATTACCTGGCAGAAGCTTCTCGAAGTTGAAGCTGCCGCTCTCGCCCGTGAACTGAACGGTCAGGTTGCCGTTCTGGGAATCGAGCAGCTGGAGCAGGAGGTCCGAGGCAGGGGAGTTGTCGCCGAACACCACTTTGCCGCCGATGCTTGCCGGTTTGATGGCTATGTCGACCGTGACATCCTGCTTCGATTCCACGGTGACGGTGATGGCGGTTCCCTGATGCCCTTCCACGACCGCGAATACTTCTCCGTTCATGGGCGGGACACCGGCGAAGCTGTATCCACTGGTGGTGGAGGTGGTCTCCAAGCGGAAGCCGGTGGTGGTGTTCTGCAGCACAACTTTGGCTCCAACGATCGCCTGGTCGTTGGAGTTGAGGTCGCCGCTGCCATCCAGGTCCCAGAACAGGTCGCCACTGACGGTCGACGACGGAAGCACGATGTTGCCATCGACGAGGTAGTCGAAGATGCCGTCCTGGTCGGAGTCGACCTGCTTGCGCATCGCCTGGTCATAGGTGAAGTCGAACGTCTTGCGGCCGATCTCGGTGGCGATCTGCGTAAGCTTGTCCAACTCCCCGGTGGAGAAGACCACGTTGACCTTGCCGAAGGGGGCGAGGACGCGATAGTGCCCGTCCGAATCGGTCTTGACGGTCATGTGCGGTGTGTCATACTCATCCAGCACCGTAACGTACGCGTCCGGGTACGGATTGCCGCTGGAGGTGGTCGCCTTTCCTTCGATGATCACTCCATCGTAGTACTGGATGAAGACGATGCCCTTCGTCAGAGTGGATGCCGAATAGTCCACCACGCCGGTTATGAGCTTGTCGTTGATCTGCTGCTCGAGCGACTTCGCCTCCTCATAGGAGACCGCCCTCCAGGCCTCCGAGTGGTTCTGCACCATCTCTCGGGGGTACGGGTTGAAGTAGGCTGTCTTGTAGACCAGGCGGAAGTGGCTCATGTTCCAGGCCTGCATGGGCTGATAGCTCGCCAGGGAACCGGAGAGGCCGGGCAGGCCTTGAGTTGTCAGTCCGAGGTCCGTCGGCCCGAATCCCATGAAGGCCCGGTAGAGCATGCTCTCGTAGAACATGTCCTTGTAGATTATCTGGTAGTCAATGATGGTCATGTCCGCGGTGATGTTCGCTATGTCCACCAGGTTGCCGTTGGAGTCCACCGCCATGATCTTGTAGAAGTCGATGGGAGCGTTGGACGCCGGGTCGATGCGCCTGTCCGAGAGCTTCGCCGGGGCATAGAACACGTTGCCGCTGGTGGCGGAGAACGGGAACAGCCTGGTATCGACCGCGAAGTAGCCGACGTCCACGCCGGTGACCTGCCTGAGCTCGCTATAGACCGAGGCCAGCTCATCAAGCCCGAGCTTTGCCAGCTCCACCCGCAGCGCCACGTACATGGCGTTCCGACTGGAGGGGACGGTGTTGTCCATGTCGAACGGTCCGTAGATCTCGGGGTTGGACATGACGATGGAGATGTACTTCGACGGATTGTACATTATATCCTTCACTTTGGCCAGGTCAACGCCATGCGCCACCAGGATGCTGTCCACCTGGACGACCATTGAAGGCGCCTGACCCTTCTGGACCGCAAGGGTCACGAGCATGGCCACTCCCTGCGCCTCATCGGTGCAGGTGATGAACGAGCCAGCGAAATTGTAGCCGTTCTGGAAGTCGTCCGCCACGGTCGGATGCTGCCCTGCCTGGATGGCCTCGAACCCGTAATCCCACCAGGACAGGAAGGCCGGTCGTTCGTAGGGCGGATTGACGTCGTTATCTTGTTCGGATAGCCAGCTCCACGCCGCTGGGAAATAATCGTTGGGCATGGGCAGACCGTACGAGAAGGCCCCGAAATACCAGTAGGAACCGTTGATGGAGTCGTAGTCCGCTGGCCGCATGATCTGCGGTAGGTGGTCGTAGACCTGCAGGTCATATTCGCGCTTGACCTGCGTAGGCATGCCCGCGTCCACCGCCATCCAGACGTTGGGCAGGATGATGAGGAAGGCCAAGAAGATCGCACCCAGCATGTGGCGCACCTTGACGCCCTTACGCAGGGATAGCAAGGGATTCCGCAGCCGGAAACCAGAGAGCCCTTTGGGCAGGTCCTCGAACTTGGCCATTTGGATTAACAGCACGACGATCCAACCCGCGGATATCGCGAAGGCCGGAGCGGCGTTGAAGAGGAAACGGCCAGCGGACATGGCCATGAACAGCGCCGTGCCTATCCAAACGACCAGGAATATGTAGTGGGGAGCGAGGTTCTTGGGGATCCTGATGGCCGCCCAGACCAGTCCCACGAACCCCAGCCAAAAGGTCAGAGCGCCGAATGACAAGGCCAGGACGGAGAACGAGGGCGCCTGCGCCTCGCCGATGGTGGAGTAGAGCTTGCTCTTCACCAGGTATCCTTGCCCGGTGATGATGGCATCGAAGAGGGCGGGCGCTACCACCGACAGGATCGCGAGAGCGGCCACCACCAGTATGATGAAGCTCGGCACCACCAGCGTCCATGGATAATCCCTAGTGAGAACGAAGATGAGCCCGACCACCACCATGCCGGCGAAGAGCAGCAGGGGCATGTCGAACCAGGTGTTCCACAGCAGAAGCTGCCTATACATCGGTGCGGCCAGGATGAAGAGGGTGCCCAGCATGACCGTCATGGTCATGAACACGCCCAGCGAATCGATGTTCTTGAAACGGTTGACGAATATCTGGACGAGGAAGTAGACCAGAATGATGATGAGAAGGTACATGTAGCCTTCCCAGGCGAACGCGACGGCCGTCAGGCATATCCCAGCCAGCATGGCATAGATGAGCGAGACCTGATTGAGCTTCACATAGCCTAGCAGCCCATCCTTGATGCCCTTGAGACTGCCGTAGCTCTGTACCCACCGGTCCCCTTTGACCTTGATCAGAGCTTCGAGCAGGAAGTAGAAGCCCCAGACGGCGAAGAACAGCATCATGGAGTCGTGGTCCGCATTGGACAGGACGCTTCGCTCGATATGTCCAGGCATGAGCGCGAACAGGAACCCTGAGACCAACCCGGCCCGACGACCGAAGGCGGCCTTGCCTATCAGGTAGACCGGGATGACCGTGAGCGAGCCCCAGAAGGCGGTGGAGAGGACCAGCATCAGGCCCGTTCCGTCCGCGACGGGAGCTCCGCTGAAAGCGGAGAATATCATGCCGCTGACCGCCACTGACCAGTCGTAGAGCGGCAGACGGGGGTTCCTCATGCCGAAGGGATAGTTCAGCATGGGGTCCATGAACAGATGTTCGCCCGTCGAAGTGACGTAGTCGATAGCTCTCTCGTGATAGTAAGAGTCAGAGCCACCCGATACCAGGTAGCCGTTGTCGATAGAGATGGAATAGGAAAAATAGCTCCGTACGAAGAAGGCCAAGAGAATGATCAATGCGAGGACCAGCGCCGACTGCCAGTGACGCGCCAACCAGGAATCGCGCAGCTTCGCGCCCGCGCCACTTAGAAAATCACGGCGCCTCCCTCCCATGAGGTCGCCTGCCCCTCCCTCTTTTTCTGCCATCAACTTTCTCCCTAGGAAGTTGCACAGTTGATTACAAACCCACTATAAATACGTTCTTTCAGTGGAAGGGAAAAAACCCATCGTCTGGATGATTCGCTCGCATCGTCCCCGGAAGCTCAACGGAGAAGGGCTTGCCGGACCTCGGCCGCAAGGCGTTCCGCCGCCTTCCTCGGATCGCGATCCTCGTAGATGCTCCGCCCCGCGATGACGTAGTCCGCCCCGTTGCGGATGACCTCGGCCGCGCTGCCTCCCTGCGCCCCTACGCCGGGAGAGAGTATGAGGAGGTCCCCGACGATGCGGCGGAGTTCGCTCACCCTTCCCGGCCTGGTGGCCGGGGCGATTATGCCGGTCGCACCTTCCTCTTTCGCCAGGGCGGCTAGCTTCTCCGCCACTGGAGCGGTGAACTCCTTTCCTCCCGGGTGGCTCATCTCCGTGACCACGTACACCTGCATGTCGCTGGCCGATTCCACCACCGCTCGCACCGAGTCCCGGCCGACGAAACCATGCACGATGAGGCCGTCCGCACCCAGGCGCTTCGCTTGCTCCGTGATCAGGCGGTTGGTGTTGGGGATATCTGCCACCTTGAAGTCGCAGATTACGGGCGCCATCTTCGACAGTCGGGTGATGATATCCGGCGACGTGGCAAGCACCAATGGCCAGTTGACCTTGATACCGTCAACTTGATCTCTCACGGCCTTCGCTACCGCCAACGCCTTCCGCTCCTCGGTCACGTCCAGAGCGAGGATGACCCTGGTGCCTTTGCGCATGTTGTTCGGGCGATGTATGCGCGCCAGCGATAAATGAGTTGCGCAGCCTCGGCCGACACGATTAACTATCTCGCCGTTGGTAGCCAGGGTGATGAGACTGCGAGAGTTCGAGGCTGGCTCTGCCCATACTGGCAAGCTTCCGAAGGGGTGCACCCTCTGCCGTCAGGGGGCGAAGCTGGTGCTCCTCGTCACCGGGCGCTGCGGATCGGGCTGCTTCTATTGCCCGCTGTCGCGTGGCAAGAAGGGAAAGAAGGTCGTCTACGCGGACGAGATGAAGGTCTCTTCCGATGAGGACGTGCTCCTGGAGGCGCGGTTGATCAAGGCCAAGGGCACCGGCATCACCGGCGGCGATCCGCTGCGGGAGATGTCCCTTGTCTGCCACTACATCCGCCTGGTCAAGAAGAGCTTCGGACCGGAGCATCATGTGCATCTCTATACCTCTACAATAGACCGCAAGGCATACTTGCGATTGCAGCGCTGCGGGCTGGACGAGCTGAGGATACACCCCCCTCTCAAGCACTGGCAGCATATGGAACGAACGGGTCTGGAGGAAGCAGTCAAAGGGCTGCGCATGAACGTGGGCGTCGAGGTCCCCTCCCTCCCTGGCAGGGGGGAGGAGCTGGAGGCATTGGTGCGATTCGCAGAGCGTATCGGCCTGGACTTCATCAACCTGAACGAACTGGAGTTCTCGGAGACGAACTACCGGGCCTTGAAGCGCCGAAGAATGGAGATAAAGGACGATGTCTCAAGCGCGGCCAAAGGAAGCGAGGAGCTCGCGGGACGCATGCTGGCTCTGGATGTGAGGATACCGGTGCACTACTGCTCCTCCTCCTTCAAGGACTCGGTCCAGCTGCGACGGCGCATACGGAGGAGGGCGAGAAGCATCGCCCGACCGGGCGATCTGATCACGGGGGAAGGGACACTGTTGAAAGGCGTCATCGAGACCCGGCGGATGACGGAGGCGGAGAATCTGCTACGCCAACGGTACGACGTCCCAAAGAAGCTCATCTTCCATGACCGGCAGAAGCGGAGGTTGGAGGTGGCGCCCTGGGTGCTGGAGGAGATCTCCTCGGAGCTGCCCTACGATTCGTATCTGGTCGAAGAGTATCCGACCGCGGACCGGCTGGAGGTCGAGCGCGAGAGACTGCCTGGAAAAGAGGAAAGGGGAAAGGGCCGGCCTAGGCCACGATGATGCTCTGCACGTTGTGATGCCTGCAGACCAGGTCCCGGGCGATCTTCAGGTTGCGGCCGTTCTTGCCTATCGCTCGTCCTTTGACCTTCGGGTCGACGGTCACCGTGGCATGCACGATGTTGCCCCGGTTCTCCAGGACCACCGATTGCACGCTGTAGTTGTAGAACACGTTCCGGATGAAATTCTCCGGGTCGTCCGAATACTCCACTACCTGGATGTTCTTCCCGGTGGTGTTCTTCATACGGATGACGTGCTCTCCCGCCTTGCCCACGGCGCGGTTGGCCTGGCCGGGATCGACCACGAACACCAGCTTCTCCTCCGTCTCCATGCAGTCCCGCACGTGCGTCTTGGTGATGTTCTCGAACAGCGAGATGTAGCGCAGCGTGTCTTCGGTAAGGGTGACTTCTGGCATGATATCACAACGAAAGGATGTTGGAGGAGCCTTTCTCGATGACGGCCAGCGCGGAAACTGAGAACGGCTTCCCTGCCAGAGCCCCAAGCTCCATGTTCGTTCCCTCGAAGACGCGCACCGGTACGCCCACCGTGGTGGACGTCAGGAACGCGCTCGGGCAGTTCGACGAGATGATGACCATCTTCGCCTCGCCCTTCTTGACCGCTCTCTCGGCCTGCTGGACGCCGAAGACGACCTTCCCGGTCGTGACGGCGGTCTTCAATGCCCTTCCCATATCAACCATTTGTTTGCCCCCTTTTAACTGGTTTGTATTCCAGATTCACGGCCCCGGTCCCTAGTGTGACCGGCTGCCCCACAATAATGTTCTCCGCCACGCCGTCCAGGTGATCTACTTCGCCCTGCAGCGCGGCGTGCAATAGATGCACCGCGGTGATCTCGAACGCCGCCCTCGCCAACACTGAGGACTTGCGGCCGGAGATGCCGTGGCGGCCGATGGCCTTCACGTCCCCGTCGTTGGTCATCAGGTCCGCGACCAGCATGATGTGGCGTATGTCCACGTTCAGACCCTGTTCCTCAAGGGTGCGGTAGGCCTCGTTCATGACGGAGTTGCGGGCGGCTTCCACCCCCAGCACTTCGTAGATCTCCTGCACCGCGTTGGTGGTGGTCCGGGTCTTATCCACCCCTTCCAGCTCAAGCACTTTGGCCAGGTTCGAGCCTTCGGTGTAGATGATGTACTCCTCGCCCACCTTGCGCAGGATGGCGCGGCTGATCAGGTCCACGCCCTTTATCTTCTTCTCCCGGACATCGTCCAGGATGCCCTGCAGTTTCTTGAAGGAGGGCACGTCGGAGGAGATGATGATCTGCTCTCCCTGCTTCTCCACCAATCCCTTCAGGCCTCGGGTCTTGCTCAGCTCCTTGTAGATGTCGTCCAGCTTGATGCCCTTCTGCTCCATCTTCCTCGGGTCCGGCCGCACGACCACCTTCATGTTGACGATGTCCGTTTCCAACGAGGCGACGTCGATGAGATTGGTCATCTCGATCTCGGAAGCGATGTGTTTCACCTCTTCCTGGCTTGCCCTCTTTTCCGGAACGGTGTAGATGGTCATCATGGGCGTCGAAGGCACTCTTCGAGCGTCCACGATCTCGATCAGGCGCGGCAGGCCCAGAGTGACGTTGATCTCCGCCACACCGGCGTAGTGGAAGGTCCTCATGGTCATCTGCGTGCCCGGTTCGCCGATGGACTGCGCCGCGATTATGCCCGCGCTCTCATTGGGGTCCATCATGTGCTCCTCGTAGCGCTCATGGGCCCGCTTGACGATCTTCTTGATCTTCTCCTCCGGCACGCCGATGCCTTCGATGCGGGAGGCGATGGTCTTCACCAGGCCCAGGGACATGCGCCTCTTGCTCATGGCCACCTTCCGGCCGTCCATGACCTGGATGCCCTGCTCCTGAGCGAGCCGGACTATCTTCCTCTCCAGGTTGGAGAGCGGCGGGATCTTGTTCGGGATCTCGAACTGCAGCTTGGGACCGGCTGGCTTCTCCTCTTCCTTCTTCTTGGTGGTCTTCTTGCCAGCCTTCTTGGGCCTAGATTCGGCCTTCTCTCCTTTGAGCAGTCGCACCTGGTCCTCGGTGAGGCCTAGTTTCTTCAGTTCCGCGGCCCCGGCCTCGGCCGCCGCCGCCTTGCTCGGATAGGCATCCAACAGCTTCTCCACCATGCTCTTGGAGAAGCCCATCTTCTCGAACGCTCTCAGGGTGTCCTTGCGAGCCATCACTCCTCACCTCCGCCCTCGAACTCCGGCTCTTCGTACTCTTCCTCTTCCTCCTCGGTCTCCATGAGGTCCTTCTCCACGGTGGCGTAGCCGGTCACGCCTCGCTCCTCGATGCGGCCGAGAAGCTCAGCCTCTTCGCCCAGCACCTCGACCAGGATGTCGTCGATGTCCACCGGTTTGGAGGAGATGGCACGACACGGGTCGATCCCATCGTCGCCGTAGTTGAACTGGATGATGGAATCGGCGGTGTTGCGCACCGTCCCGTCCTGCTTGAGCTTCAGGTCCTCCAGGGCGTTGACGAGCCGCCGTTGCATGTAACCGGAACGCGAGGTACGCACGGCCGTATCGACCAGGCCCTCTCGACCACCCATGGAGTGGAAGAAAAACTCGGTCGGGGTCAGTCCGGACTTGTAGGAGTTGGTGACGAAGCCCCGGGCCTGCGCTCCGAGGTCGCCTGGTTTGAAGTGCGGCAGGGTGCGGTTCCAGTAGCCGCGCTTCAGCCTCTCTCCCCGGACGGCTTGCTGGCCGATGCAACCGGCCATCTGGGACAGGTTGAGCATCGAACCTCTGGCACCGGAACGGGCCATGATGACCGCCGAGTTCTCTAGACCGAGGTGGCGGGAAGCGATCTGCCCGGCATCATCCCTGGCCTTGCCGAGCACTTTCATGATCTCCACCTCCAGGGTCTCCTCCATGCTGCGCCCTGGCATCTGATCCAGCTCGCCCTTATGGTAGGCTGCGACCAAAGCATCCACCCGGGCGATGGCCTCGCGCACGACCTCCTCGATCTGTCGCGTGGCATCCTCCGGAATATCCTCGTCATCGATGCCGGTGGTGAAGCCGCGCACCATGATCGCACCAATCGCCAGGCGGGTCACGTTGTCGATGAGCTCCCGGGCGCTGTCCGAGCCATAGTCGCGGGCGATCTTGTCCAGGATCTTGCCTTTGAACGCGCCGACCGCTTTCTCGTCGATGGTGCCGTGGAGCAGCACTCCGTTCTTGATCTTGACGAAGGCGTCCAGGTCGCACTTGTCCTTCTGGCATACTGCGCACTTCCGGCAGATGGAGGACTTGAAGGCGATCTTCAGGTCCTCGGGCAGAATGAGCGAGAACAGCTGTTTGCCGGTCCAGAACTCGTTCTTTCCCTCCTTGATCGGCTCTGGCAGGGGGCGGTGCTTGACACTTGCCAAGATGAAAAGGGTCTCCGAGCGCGTGAAGCGGGGATTTTTGTGCGTGAGCAGGAAGGTGCCGGTGATGTGGTCGTGGATGGCGCCTATGACCGGACCGCCGAATCGAGGCGAAAGGATGTGCTCCTGCACTTTCATCAGTATCTGCGCTTCGGCCCTGGCCTCCTCCGATTGCAGCACGTGCAGATTCATCTCGTCCCCGTCGAAATCGGCGTTGTAGGGGGGACAGACGCACAGGTTCAAGCGGAAGGTCTTCCAGGGCATGACGCGCACGGTGTGCGCCATCATGGACATGCGGTGCAGCGAAGGCTGCCGGTTGAACAGGACCACGTCCCCGTCCATGAGGTGCCTTTCCACGATGAATCCCACATCCACTGCGTCGGCCACCGTCTCGGCGTTCTTGTCCGTGACCTTGATGCGTCGGCCGTCCGGGCGGATGATGTAGTTGACCCCTGGCAGATAGTGTTCGCTCTTGGGGTTCACGCCCCGCTTGACTATCTCCTTAAGGATGGGCAGGTTGCTCTTGGTGGCGAAGACCGGAATGGTCAGCTCTCTGGCTGCCTCCTCCGGCACCCCGACCTCATTGATCGATAGCCCCGGGTCGGGCGAGATGACGGTACGGGCGGAGAAGTTGACCCTCTTACCAGACAGGTTGGAACGGAACCTCCCCTCCTTGCCCTTCAGCCTCTGCACCAAGGTCTTCAACGGCCTACCGGAACGGTGCCTGGCAGGCGGGATGCCCGAGGTTTGGTTATCGAAGTAGGTGGTGATGTGATACTGCAGCAGCTCCCATAGGTCCTCCACGATGAGCTGCGGCGCGCCCGCATCTCGGTTCTCTCGCAGGCGCTGGTTGATGCGCAGCACGTCCACCAGCTTATGGGTCAGGTCGTCCTCGGAACGATCGCCGGACTCGAGGGTGATGCTCGGCCTCACGGTCACCGGCGGAACGGGCAGTGCGGTCAGCACCATCCATTCTGGCCGGCAGGCGGCCGGGGCGATGCCCAGAGGTACGAGGTCCGGGTCGGGGATGCGTTCCATGCGCTCCCTGACCTCCTTGGGGGTGAGCTTGTGCCCCTCCTCCCGGAAGGTGGTCGGCTTGTCCAGGGTGATCTTCATCTGCTCCGCGCCGCAATGGGGGCAGGTTGGTCTGGAGGAGGCGTCTTTGGCCGTCTCCTTGGAGATCAGACGGATGTCCTGGGCGTCGTGGCCCATCTCCTCCATCTGCTCCATCGTCTCGCGGTACTCTCTCGCCTGGTCCTCCGTCAGAAGCAGGCGGCCGCAGATGCGGCAGGTCGACTGGAGGAGCTTCTTCAACTCCTTCACGTAGCCGACGTGGATGACCGGCATCGCTAGGTCGATATGGCCGAAGTGCCCTGGGCATTCGTCCACCTTGTGCCCGCAGGTCTTGCACCTGAGCCCCGGTTCGATAACGCCCAGATGTGGGTCCATCAGGCCCAAGTCGATGGGGAAACCATCGTCATCGTAGGTATCCGCGGTGATGATCTTGGAGGCGGACATCTTCCTGACCTCGTCAGGAGAAAGGCAGGCGAACTTGATCGAACCGATCCTTTTCGAGACACCGCGCATCATCGCAAGTCCTCCAGTTGAAGGCGCATGGCCACGCCAAGCGACAGCAGTTCATCCAGAAGCAGTTTGAAGGCGTAGGATGTCTGCACCAGGTGCACGTTGGTGTTGTTGCCGCACACCGGGCATTTCAGAGAGCCCCGGCGGTCCAGGATGGCTATGTGCCCGCAATTGGAGTTGCCGCACACGTATTGGAACGTGCCGTCGGATTCGTCCAGCAGTCGGTCCTTGATGACCATGGCCGCGCCGTGCGCGATGAGGCAGTCGCGCTCCATCTCGCCGAATCTCAGGCCACCCTGCCTAGAACGACCCTCGGTCGGCTGGCGGGTGAGTATCTGCACCGGTCCGCGGGAGCGGACGTGCATCTTGCCCGAGACCATGTGATGCAGCTTCTGGTAGTAGATGACGCCCACGAAGATTTCCGCGCCGATTATCTGACCGGTGAGGCCGTCGTACATGACCTCCTTGCCCGTGTGCATGAAGCCGTTCTTCACCAATGATTCGCGGATGGCCTCCTCCCTCTCTCCCGAGAAGGGAGTGCCGTCGACCAGGCGGGACTCCATGGCCCCCACTTTCCCTCCGATCATCTCCAGGACATGGGCGACGGTCATACGGGACGGGATGGCGTGCGGGTTGATGATCAGGTCCGGCATCACTCCGTCGGCGGTGAAAGGCATGTTCTCCTGTGGGACGATCAACCCGACCACGCCCTTCTGCCCGTGCCTGGAGGCGAACTTGTCGCCCAGCTCGGGCACGCGCTCGTCGCGCACCTTCACCTTGACCAGGCGGGAACCGTTCTCCGACTCGGTCAACATGACGCTGTCCACCCAGCCAGTCTCTCCGGGCCGGCAGGTGATGGACGTCTCCCTTCTCTTCTGAGGGGTCAGGAAGTCCGTCTCCTCTTCCAGGAAACGAGGCGGCGAGGTCTTGCCGATGAGCACGTCGCCCCCTCCCACAGCGGTCTCGGGCGATATCAGACCGTCCTCGCCCAGGCTTCCGTAGGAGAGGTCCGCTCTCGCTCCTCGGACATCAGGCGATGGGATCTCGAAATGATCCTCTTGCCCTCCGGGGTAGCGGCGCTCCTCCGCCCTGTAGGTACGCATGAAGGAGCTTCGACCCAGTCCACGGTCCACCGACGCCTTGTTGAGGATGAGGGCGTCTTCCATGTTGTAACCGTGGTATGAAAGGACGGCGACCACGAAGTTCTGCCCCGCCGGCCGCTCGTTGAACGATACGAACTTCATGATGCCGGTCTGCACCATCGGCTTCTGCGGATAGTGCAGCAGATGCCCCCGGGTATCTGGGCGCTTGCGGTAGTTGCTGGAGCTCAGACCGAGGGACTGCTTGGCCATGCCGGAGCCCATGGTGACCCTTGGCGAAGAGTTGTGCTCTGGATATGGCACCAGGCCGGAGCAGCAGCCGAGGATGACCATCGGGTCCACCTCCAGGTGAGTGTGCTCGGGCGTCAGTAGCAAAGGCGCATCCATATGCGCGTTGCAGTGATGGCAGCGCAGGACCGCATTGTCCTCCACTCCACCAGGGTTCATCCAATCCACGTAGGTGGGGGAGAGGGCCACGCCGCAGCTGGGGCACCGGTCCGGCACCTGGTAGGGTTCGATGGCGATGAGGGTGTCCTCCTCCTCTTCTGCATCGATCCATTCGATGACGCCTTCCCGGATGAGGTCGGTCCAGTGGGTCTTGCCCTCCCGGATGTCCTCCATGTGCTTGCGCGTGAGGACCGTCCTCCCGTCCTTCAGAACGATGAGCGGTCGGCGCAGGCGGCCTTCGTCGCAATTGATTATGATCTCGTCCATGTCGTGGTCGTAGCGAACGTTGATCTCGTGCGAGAGCAGCCCGATCCTCCGTCTCTGCCTCACCTCGTTCACCAGGGTCGTGGAGTTGTCGCAGACCCCTTTGAGATCGCCGTTGACATAGACCCGGGTCCCGGCGGCCGGTCCCTTTACCTCCTTCAGCCCCAGGTCCTTGAGCATGAAGGCCACGTCCTCCTCCCGGAATCCCTCAGACACGTCGATGATGAGGGCGGCGTTCTTCACCAGCCCGCAGTTCTGCCCTTCCGGGGTCTCGCTCGGGCACAACCGGCCCCATTGGGTCGGGTGCAGGTCGCGCGCCTCGAAGTGAGGCTGGGAGCGGGTGAGCGAGGAAGTGATGCAGCGCAGGTGCGAGAGCGTGGACATGTTCGAGGTGCGGTCCAGAAGCTGCGAGACGCCCGCCCTTCCGCCCACCCAGTTGCCCGTCGCCAGAGCGTGGAGCAAACGGTGCGTCAGCAGGTCCGGTCTGATGGCCGAACTGATGCGCAGGTCCTTCTTCCTAGCATAGGAGCGCTCCAGCTGATACTTGAGGTCCTTCATGAGGTTGGTGAAGGCCACCCGGAACAGGTCCTCCATCAGGTCGCCAGCGAGCTTCAGACGCTTGTTGGCGTAGTGGTCCTTGTCGTCCTCTTTTCTTTCGCCCAGATAAAGCTCCAGCACGGAGCGGGCGATGCGGCCGAGGAATATGGCCTTCTTCATCCGGTCCTCTCTGGTATCGCCCAGGTGGGGTAGGAGGGAGCGGTCGATGATGCTCTCCACCTTCTTCACCCGGTATTCTTTCGCTTGGCCGGTGGCGAACTTCCGCTCCAGGTAAAGGACGGCGTCGTCGGTGGTGAATATGCCGTTGGGGGGGAAGAGCTTCTTGTCCTGGCATTCCTCGATGTTAGCGTAAACGATGTTCGCCATTTCGTCCTTGGAGACGATGGCGTTGTAGATCTCCTCGTCGCTCTCCATGCCCAGGGCCTTCATCAGGGCGATGAGGGGTATCTGTCCGGAGGCGGCGGGCACGGTCACCATGAGCATGCCGTCGCGCTTCTTCTCCACCAGGGTCAGGGCCCGGTGTCCTTCTCTCTGCGAGAAGACCTTGGCCACTTCCAGCTTGGTGCCGTAGCACTCGTTGAACTCGACCATGACCCGGTTCGGTGCCAGGTCCTCGAGGGTGATCAGAACGCGCTCCGTGCCGCCGATGATGAAGTAGCCGCCCGGGTCGATCGGGTCCTCGCCAGAGGAGATGAGCTTCTGCCGATACTCGTCATCGGTGAGTTCGCGCTCCCCCTCCAGGTTGTCCTTGTGCAGGGTGCAACGCTTGGACTTGACCATCACCGGCAGGTCTCCGATGCGTACCTTCTCCGGCTCCTTCTCGATGCCGTCCTCCACGACGGTGAAGTCCAATTGTACCGGGGCCAGGTAGTTGAGGTTGCGCAGCCTCGCTTCCATGGGGGTGAGCGTATGGACGTAGCCGTTGGCCTCTCGCATCTCAGGCAGCTTGATGTGCACCGTCGGCCTCGCCTGGGGGTCGATGGCCTCGGTCTTGTCGTCCCTCTTCCGGCCGACTCGGATCTCAACGATGCGCCCGTCCGTCTTCTCCGGGTCCAATCGGATGATGCCGCGGTCGATGTCCTCCGCCGAGACGCGGAGGTTGTCGACGATCTTCTGCATTCGGCTGTTGGGATTGTCTATGGTGGAGAGGAAGTCGTTGATGCTAGCTATGTGGTGGTTGACGATGCTTCTCTCCTTGAAATAGAGCTCTACCAGATCACGCAAGAGTCTCACCCTCTGACTACCAGACGATAGGCGTCCGCCCTCTCGGCGGTCACGGACCGCCTGATGACCTTGACGACCCTGCCTTCCTTGATGTGACCGTACTTCTCCTCCAGCAGCCTGATGCAGGGATCGCTGCGGCGGATCTTCGGCAATTGGTCCTTGTCAATCTTCAGAGCCTCTAGCACCGACTTGGCATCCTCCTCGCTCAGGAGATGGTGGGCCGGCACAAGTTCATGATTGAAGACATTGAACTGCACACCCTCGCTCAGAATAATCACCTCGCCCCTACCAAAGAACGTTCAATAATGCTATCCACAACACCACGCAGTGAGGTTATAAAATACCATCGAAGGGCCCGGTTCGTGTTTTGGTTCTGCATGTCCACTCCTCACCTTCCAAGCGGGCCCGCGGGGATTTTCGATCCGTCGGCGCGGACCGACGGCCTTTCGAACCCCGGACCATCTGGTTAAAAGCCAGGTGCTCTTTCTAGGGAGGCCTGTCTCCAAACCTCCTACCTAGCTAAGCTACGGGCCCATTGGTAAGTAAGTCTCCGGCGATGCGGGTGTCGGAGAAACGAGTGCTGTTATTTAAAGGTTGGGAAAGGAGAGGCGCCCCGCTCTCGTTGCCTCTTGACCTGCCGAATTCTGCCATAGGGGGAGGGCGGATACTGGGCCAGATCGTTGGATAACCCTTCATCCCAACCGCGGCTACCGGTCACGTATATATACATGAAGCATAATCCTGCCTCGGTGAGCCCATGGAGAACGAGAAGGTTTGCAGCTCATGCGGTGTCAGATTGACAAGGAAGAAGACCACCTTTTTCCCCTGCCCGAACTGCGGTCAGACGGAGATCGGCCGCTGCTCCAACTGCCGTGACCAGAGCGTGAATTACGTCTGCGGCAAGTGCGGCTTCACTGGACCTTAGGGTGGTGCGTGATTGGGAACCGTGGCGGTCACATATCAGCTCTTGCCCGAGGAGACCTCCTTCGACATGGAGGGTCTGAAAGCACGCATCGCCAGCATCATGCCTGAAGGGGTCACGGTGGCCAAGGCGACGATCAGGCCCTTCGCTTTCGGCCTGAAGGCGTTGGACATCGTGTGCACGATGAAGGACACCGATGGGCTCTCGGACGCACTGGAAGAGAAGCTGCGTACCATCGAAGGCATCCAGGGCGTCGAGAACACCGGCATCACGCTCATCTGAGCCGTGCGCCCTTCGTCCTCATTCCTCTTCTGACCCCGCTCCGCCCTAGACCGGTGGCGCTGGGATGTAGCCTGCCTTGAAGAGCGCCTCTGTCTGGCTGCGACTGCGTTTGATGATCTCTTGTGCCCTGTCGAAGAGCTCATTCCGACTGAACTTCTTTCTTGCCACTCCCTGTTCGATGGCTTTCATTCCCACGGCGGTCGCTTCTCTGGGGAACGCGTCCCAATCCCCCATGGTGGGGACGATGTAGTCCTCCCTCAGCCCTTTGTCCTCGGCGGTCTTGGCCAGTTCCATGGCGGCGGCGATGCACATCTCGTCCGTGATCTTCGTCGCCCGAACGTCCAGAGCGCCGCGGAAGACGGCCGGGAACACCAGGGAGTTGTTCACTTGGTTCGGGAAGTCGGATCGTCCTGTGGCCACGATCCTGGCCCCGGCCTCCTTCGCCTCCCAGGGCCATATCTCCGGCATCGGGTTCGCCGTGGCGAAGACGATGGCATCTTTGGCCATGGACCGGACCATTTCCTTGGTGATCACGCCTGGTCCGGGCCTAGAAGCGGCTATGAGCAGATCCGCCCCTTTGATCGCTTCCGCATCCCCTCCGACCCTTCCTTCCCAGTCCGAGCGGAGGGCCATGCTCCACTTCTCCGGGAAGCGGTCCTGAAGGTCCCTCCTTCCGGTATTGAGGATGCCTTTGCTATCGGTCATGATGATCTTCTTGACGTCCACGCCAGCGGCGATGAGCGCTCGGGAGATGGCGATGTTCGCCGCCCCGGCCCCGACCATGGCCACGCGCGCCTCGTTGATCTTCTTTCCCACCAGCTTGAGGGCGTTCATGGCTCCCGCGGTGACGATGGTGGCCGTGCCCTGCTGATCATCGTGCCAGACCGGGATCTCCATCTCCTTCCGCAGCCGGTCCAATATGGTGAAGCACTTGGGCTGGGAGATGTCCTCCAGATTGATGCCGCCGAAGGAGGGTGTCAACCACTTGACCACATTCACGATGTTGTTCACGTCCTTGGTGTCCAGGCATATGGGGACGGCGTCCACCCCGCCCAGATACTTGAAGAGCAAGGCCTTCCCTTCCATCACCGGCAGCCCGGCCAGAGGGCCGATGTCACCCAAACCGAGCACCCTCGTTCCATCAGAGACCACGGCCACGGTGTTCCACTTGTTCGTAAGGTCATAAGCCGCCTCCGGGTCCTTCTCGATCGCTCGGCACGGCTCCGCTACTCCAGGCGTATACCAGATAGCGAAATCATCCATGCTGCGTACGACGCACTTCGGCACGACCTCGATCTTGCCGCCATAGTGAGAATGGTACCTCATGGCGAGGCGGGCCGGCTCGTTCGCTTTCCGAAGACGCTCCTCATCGCTCTTCTCCGGGGAGTCCGTGTGGGACGACCTCCTGCGCGAGATGATCGATTGGTAGACGCTTGTCCTTCTCGCGAACGAACTAGGCGGTCACTCCCTATTTATATATTGACGACAAGGCATCGTGGCCAGATTGCTCAGTTCTAGCACGAGGCATGCTCTGCTCGATCTGGTGCGCGAGCGAGGTCGCGCCTCAATTAAATACCATGACGGGGCTGATGGACCAAGTACATGGTCAAGGTCCTCATTGTAGACGGTTACATCGATGAGCCGGCATCGCTGGGCGTACCTCCATACATCTCACCGCTGGTACGCGCAACGTTCGGTGCAGCCAAGGATGCGGGGGCCGAGGTCGCCCTGGTCAACATCGATCAGCTGCGCGCCTCGGGCGCCATGCCCAAGGCGGACGTGACCGTTCTGCTGGGCGGATGCGCGGTCCCGGGACGCTATCTGCGAGGCATGCCCGCCTCCGACAGGGAGGTGCTGCAACTGGCCTCACGCGCATCAGGAACCAGAGTGCTGGGCGGACCGGCGACCCTGGAGGAAAGGATGAGGGGGACGGGGCTCTTCGAACTCATCGCCAACCGAGACCCGGCCGCATCGTTGTTCGACCTGCTGGAGACAGGAAAGAGCAATGACCGTTGGCGGTCGCTGGAGGAATGGAACCGCTGGTTGCTGCTCGGAGCGGACTCGGTGCTCGATCATCCTGACTACCCTCAGCCGCTCATCGCTGAGGTCGAGACCTACCGGGGCTGCGTTCGCTATCGTAGCGGGGGATGCTCGTTCTGCGTCGAACCTCTCAAAGGCAAGCCGCTTCATCGCGAGCCGGAGCAGATCGTCGAAGAGGTGCGTCGGTTGCGAGAGCTGGACGTAGTCAATTTCCGTCTGGGAGCGCAGACGTGCATCGTCTCCTACAAGTCCTTCGAGGAGGACAGCGATTCGCCGACGCCGAACCCGGAGGCCATCGAGACCCTCTTGCGCGGCATCGCTTCCTTGAAGCCGCAGGTGCTACACCTGGACAACGCCAATCCGGCGGTCATCGCCGACCACCCCAACGAATCCAAGGCCGTCATCGAGAGCATGGTCCGCCACTGCACCAGCGGGAACGTTCTTGCACTGGGGATGGAGAGCGCCGATCCGGTCGTGGTAGATGCGAACAACCTGAATGCTACCGCGGGGCAGGTCATGGACGCGGTGCGCATCATAAACTCCCTGGGAAGGGAGAGGGGGCCAACTGGATTGCCGAAGCTCTTGCCCGGCCTGAACTTCATAGTGGGATTGGACGGTGAGACCCGCAATACGCTAGAGCTCAACCTGGAATTCTTGCGCCAGGTGCGTTCGGAAGGCCTATGGCTGAGGCGGATCAACATCCGTCAGGTCATGCCCATCCGCCGCAGCTTCGAAGGCGGCGCCACTCACTCGCAGTTCATCCGCTTCAAGGAAACGGTAAGGGAGGAGATCGACCACCCCATGCTCCGGGAGATGCTGCCCGTCGGCACGTTGCTGAAGGACGTCTACATGGAGCTGGGAGAGGGCAAGCGCACCTTCGGACGCCAGATCGGCACCTATCCGCTGCTTATCGGCTTCAATTATGCCCTCAAGCTGAGAAGGTTCGTGGACGCCAAGGTGGTCGACTGGGGACGCCGTTCCGCGACCGCCATACAGTATCCTCTGGACCTCAACTCCTGTCCGCTCGCGGCCTTGGAATCGTTGCCAATGGTGGGCAGGAAGAGAGCGATGCGCATCCTCAGGTACCGTCCCTACGCCAACCTCGACGAACTCCAGAGCGCTCTGGACGAGCCAGGTCTCGCCTCGAAGCTGGAGCAGTACATCTTTTTCCCATGATCCTCGGCGCCATGCATGCAATGTGTTTTTAGCAACGTGAAACGATGGAGAAGCGATGGAACCGCGCGACTTGGCCCGCTATCCCTTCGTCAAGGCCGCCTCCGAATACGTGAAGGAGCAGGGGGTCGGTCTAGAAGACCTCCTTTCTCATCCTGCTTTCGCGCAAGCGAGGGCGAGGGGGAAGAAGCGAATCACCGATGCCGTGGCTTCGGCCAGCATCGAGGAGATCTCCCTCAACACCGATGAGGAAAGGCTGCAAGAGGTCCTCAGCTACGCCATGGCCCGCATCCTGGTTTCGTGCGTGGCCGATGGCTTCCTTACCAGGCGCTACGCTCTGGCCGAGGCCAAGGCCATGTGCGAGCGACTGCAGACCGAGAACGTCGAGCTCATGATGGATATCGCCGGGGAGCTAGGGGTCGATGCTTCCCTGGATGGTGACGTCCCGAACATGCACTTCGCCGAGTTCCTGCGCCTGACCACGGGCATACGCAGCAAGGATTGGAAGCTGGTGAACACGGAGGTGAAGCATGGACGGGTGTCATTGCCCAAGGTCAAGTTCGCCCGGGTGCTCGAACAGGCGCTGTACGACCGCATCGAGGAGGAGCTTCCGCTGCCCGTGTCCCAGAAGATGCTGGATGACCTCAAGCCGGATATCGCAGAGCTGGCGAAATCGGCCGAACAGATGAAGGACCGCTACCAGACCGATAGCTTCGGAGATGTGGACGTGGAGTGCTTTCCTCCCTGCATGAGGAGGATGATAGTCATGATCCAGTCCGGGGCGAACCTCTCGCATCCCGGTCGCTTCGCCATTACCTCCTTCCTCTTCAATGTGGGCGTGCCAAGGGAAGAGATACTGGCCATCTTCGGAACCTCGCCGGACTTCGACCAGTCCAAGACGAAGTACCAGATAGACCACATCACTGGCGAGATCTCCGATACCAAGTACACGCCCCCCTCCTGCCATACGATGCGCTCGCTCTCCATCTGCCACAACCCCGACAATCTCTGCCAGGCGGAATGGCTCAAGCACCCGCTGATCTACTATCGTACGCAGTGTAGGAGGAAGAGGAGAGGCAAAGAAGCAGCATCTGAGGCGATCAAGGGAGAAGCCTCAGGCAAGGCAACGGACCAGGCGGCCAAAGAGAGCTCATCGCAATAATCTGTAAGTGGAGTAGGCGCGCTGCACCGCGGTCGTATTGCCCACGACCGCGAACCAGATCATCACCAGGTCGAAGATGCTCAGATGATACGACAGAATGCCAATGCTGCTCACGCCCCCCAGCATCATCAGCCATTGCACCATGGGCGCAGCGATCAGCAAGACCATCCGATCGGCGCGGCCCAGCAACCCGGCGTAATGCCTCCCAGCTCCCACGGCCTGCGCCTGGGTGCCCATGTAGCTGGTGAGCAGCACGCCCACCATCGCCACCAATCCAAGATAAGGAGAGCACCATGAGCTCACCGCCACCGCGCCTATCAGAAGCACGTCCGAATAACGGTCCAGCACGTGGTCGATGAAATCCCCTTTACGCGAGCTCTTGCCGGTAAGCCTGGCCACTTTGCCATCGAGGGCATCGAGGTAACCGCTCAGCAGCACCAGCACTGAGGCCAGGGGAAGGAGTAGCTGCCAGTCCCGGTCCGCGAAGAAGATCGCCAGGGCAGCGAAGGCCGCGATCAGAAGGGAGAAGCCGCTGATGGCGTTCGGGCTCCAGCCCCGGAAGAGGCGGGCGCTCGGTTCCAGGATGAAGTCCGCCCTCGTCCTCTGGGAGTCTAGTACCAGCTCAACACCTCTTCGCTCCAGTCGATATGACCAGGTGCGTACTTCTCCTTTTCCCCGGCCAGTATCTCCGCCACCGCCTCCGCCGCCTGCTCGGGCGTCCTCTCGCTGGTGTCGATCTCGTACACCTCGTGCGATCGATCGAGCGCTTCCACCAGGATAACGTCGCAACCCTCCGCTTCCAGATTCTCGCGCACCTTGCTTTGCGCATAGCCTCTATCTTTCAGCCTGATCTCGAGCACCGAAGGACGACAGCGGAGGACGATGATCTTGTCGACCGTGAGGAGATGCGCCAAATGCCCTATGAGAGCGACGTCGCCAGAAAGCTTGCCCTCCAGGACCGCCTTGTCCAATGCCTTGGGGTCTACCGCCCTCGTCCTCCTCTTCCGATCCATCGCCCCGAGGAGTCCGTGCTCCTGGGCGAAGAGGTTCAGCTCCAGAACGTTCCAGCCTTTGGATCGCAACACCCCTCCCAGCGCGCTTTTCCCGGTCCCGGGCGTCCCGCTGATCGCCAATATCACGGTTGCAGGAAGAATCCAGGCGGCGATAATCCTTTCGTAGGTCGACTTCGAGCAGGAAGGGCTAGGGCCTACGCCCACTTTCGCGTTCTGGACTCGATGGCGAACAGCTCTCGCTCAGCGCGTCCACGAAAGCCAGTTGAACGAAGGCATCCTCCCTTGCAACTTGGATTCGTGGTCCAAGCGTCACCGGGCATTCCGCCTCGAACTGGAAAGGATAGCGGATCTCCATCAGCACAAGGTTCTCCGCCGGAGCGAGGCCGAAGGATCTCTCCTTGCCGGAGAGAGCTTTCCGCACGTCTCCGATCTCGACCTTCCCTCGCCCCACTGAATCCATGACGGCCACCAGCCTCCGTACCATGTTGCGCAGGAACTCCCTGGCTCGGAGGTCGATGACGATGAAATCCCCTACTGGAAGGACGTGCACGCTCTCCATCCTCTTGACCGTCGTCCGGCCTTCAGCCTTGCAGAAGCGACGAAAATCATGCTCCCCTTCGAACTCCTTGGCAGCCTGGGCAACGGCATCCATGCCCAGGCCTCTTGCGGGCAGGAAGTACCGGTACCAGCGACCGGAAGCGCGTCTGGGGCTGAAGTTGCTGGCGACCTCAGCTAGCCCGGTGAAGAAGACCGTGCCAGATTGCGAGTTCAATGCATGCAGCAACTTCCCCCTCTGGAACGAGGTGTCGAAGGCGATCACATTGCAGAGCGCGCTCACCCCTCGGTCCGTTCGGGAAGCGGCCCGGAACCTCGACCCGTCCGGCGAGGAGATGGCCTCGATCTCTTCCAGGCAGCGGATGACCTCCCCCTCCACCGTCGGCTCATCGGGCTGACGCTGCGAGCCCATGAAGTCCCGCCCGTCGTAGGCGATGCGGACCGCTGCCCTCCAGGCCATGACCGCATGATTAAGTAGGCCGCGACTATTCATACTTCCGCTGGAGCATGCCTGACGTCAAAGTGGTACTGGTCTCCCCGCGCAATGAAGGCAACGTGGGAGCGGTGGCGAGGTCCATGGGCAACTTCGGCTTCCACGATCTGACCATGGTACGGCCGTGCGAGATCGGGGACGAAGGTTTCAAGCGGGCCAAGCACGCCGGCGACATCATCCGCCAGGCCAAGGTGCTGGAGAACGTGGAGGAGGCAGTGCGCGGTTGCTCCCTGGTGGTGGGCACGAGCGGCATCATCACCTATGGCGAGAGGCACTTTGTGAGGATACCGATCACGCCGAAACAGCTGGCGGAGCGATTGAAGGACTATGAGGAGGGGGTAGCGATCCTCTTCGGACCGGAGGACACGGGATTGGCTCAGGAGGATTTGATGAAGTGCGACATCCTGGTGCACATCCCTGCCTCGGACGAATACCCGGTGCTGAACCTTTCACACGCCCTCACCATCGTGCTGTACGAGTTGCACGCGGCAGCCGTGCCGCTGGGCGGACCAAGGCAGGCCTCGAACGTTGAGCGAGAAAGATTGTTCCAGTTCTTCGACGACCTCCTGGATGCTGTCGATTACCCCGAGTTCCGGAAAGAGAAGACCAAGGTCATGTTCCGCCGGATGATGGGGCGGGCCGTGCCGACCAAGTGGGAGTTCCACACCATCATGGGCGTGCTGGGGGACGCGGCCAAGAAGATCAAGCGCTTGGAGAAGAAGTAGATCGAGATCAGGTGGTGTATTTGATGGCTAGACCATCTATCTCATCGGCCAGCTCGATGCCCGGACCCTCGTCGCTCAGCTCCGCTATGCCCGTGACCACAGCCATCAAGCGGATCGAGCCTTCGAACTTCTCGTCCACCCGAGCGCCGAAGATCACGTTTGCGTGCGGATCCATGAACGACTGGATGCGCTGCATGACCTTGTTCACCTTCTTCAGGGTGAGGTTCGTTCCTCCGGTGATGTGCACCAACGCCCCGGTCGCCCCGGAGATGTCCATATCCAGTAGCGGGTTGCTCAGAGCATCCTTCACCACCGAGTCCGGGTCGGAGTTCTCGCCGTAGAGAACGGTGGAGATGCCTCCTTTCTTGATGACCGTGCGCAGATCAGCGAAATCCAAATTGATCAGCGATGGCTCGGTGATAGCCTCCACCATGCCCTTGATGATCTCAGAGATGAGCTGGTCCATGACCGCGAAGGCCTGCTGCACCGGCAGATTGGCCACCAGCTCGAGGAGCCGGTTGTTGTCCAGTAGGAGCGTCGTATCCGAGAGACCACGCAGGTCCCTCACGCCCTTGAGGGCAATCTTGTTGCGGAACCCTTCGACCTCGAAAGGCGTGGTGGCGATGGTGACGACCACCGAGCCCTGGCGCTTGGCGATGTCCGCTACCACGGGCGCCAGACCAGTGCCGGTGCCTCCTCCCAGGCCCACGGTGATGAAGGTCAGCTCCGCTCCCTGCAGCAGCTTGCTTATCTCCGGCACGGCGTTCTCAGCGCACAGCCTGCCTACCAATGGATCGGCCCCGGCGCCGCAGCCGTTCGTCACCCCCTGGCCGATGAGCAGCCGACGATGCGCCCTGATCCTAGAAAGATGCGGCCGGTCCGTGTTAATGGCTATCGTCTCAGCGCAGTGAATGCCAATCTCGTTGAGTCGATGCACGCTGTTGCAGCCTCCGCCCCCGCAGCCCACGACCACTATCTTGGGCTGGGGGGAGTCGACCGAACCTTCCTCGTACTCAACGTACTCCCATCCCACTCGAACACCCGTCCTTGTCCAAGGTGCCTTTTTACTTCATCTCTTCCATGGCGCGGTTTAGTCTCTTCCTCACGTACTCCCGTACCGCATTCCTGATGGCGTCATCGATCGAGACCGAATCTCCGTCTTGCACCAGAGCCTCCAGCTCTATCATGTTGCCCTTGGGCAGCTCGACCGTTATCCTCTGGATGTAGTCGGGGGTGAAGTGCGCCTCAACGAAGGCGTCCAGGGCGGCGCGGATGGCGTCGGAGATGGTCGGGAACTTGCCTAGGTCGACCAGCTCCTGCAGCGCCTTCAGCTTCTCCGCAGGAATCCTCACCGTGATGCGTTCGGTATCGGTCATGACACAACTCTTCGCGCGCGCTATTGTCCGACCGTTGTCGGACGATTTGTCAGTATTCCCCTTCGGCATATATAAAGATTGGCGGAATCGAGGTCGCGCTCCGCCCGAGCATGATCCGTGTGGACGTCTGGACCATTCACTTCGCATCGACCGCCTTCGTCCTCCGCACCAGGAAGAAATAAGGCAAGGCGGAGACCAGCAACGCCACCGACGCCACTTGCCAAGCGAAGGAAATGGAGATAGAGTTGGCGAGATAGCCCATGACGATGGACCCTCCTAGCACCCCTACCTGGAGCATGAGCGAATTGAAGGACATGAGGGTTGAACGATGCTGTGATGGAACTTGATGATTGAAGAGCGTGGCGCCGGGCGACTCCTCCGTGCCTAGTAGGAAGTAGAGCAGGATGTAGAGGCCGGCGAACAAGAAGATCGAGGACTGCAAGGCCAAAGCGAACAGCACCACGCCCAGACCGAACCTAGCTAGGCTCAGGACTACAGCGTAGCGTTGCCTAAGCAGGTGACAGATGGGCATGGAGGCCAGATTGCCTATGGAAGCGGCGAAGAAATAGCCTGCGGCCAGAACGCCCAGCACCCAGGTCTGCTGGCTCACGTCCATGATCTCCTGCACCCGCGGCTGCCACAGCAGCTCGACGCTGGCCAGGCTGAAACCCAGACCGACCGCGGCCAGGACGAGGGCGAAGATGACCGAATTCCTCAGTCCGAACCTGACCGAGATGGCGATCTGCTCCGGCGTCTTCCTGATGCCGTCCATCATCCCGGCTTTCCGCGATGGGTCCAGGTGCTCGTGGATGATGACCATGGTGAGCAGGAACTGGAACGCCCACAGCCCGATGGCGACCAGGTAGTTGATGGAGTAAATGCTCAGGCCCGCGCTCTTCATGGGACCTGCGAAGGCAAGGGGCAGCAGACCTCCGACGAACGATCCCACTCCGATGCTGATAGGCATGAACGCGCCCGCCTTGGCCAGGGCGCGTTGCAGGTTGCCGCCGG
Organism: Methanomassiliicoccales archaeon; assembly: GCA_026394375.1. NCBI lineage: Archaea > Methanobacteriati > Thermoplasmatota > Thermoplasmata > Methanomassiliicoccales > Methanomassiliicoccales archaeon. The sequence goes on along the minus strand of JAPKYJ010000016.1, from coordinate 17,768 downwards.
GCTGGGTGCGCTTGAACTCGTCCACGAACCAGGCGTCGATCGATCCAGAGGACAGAGCACGGGCGCTCCCCATGACGAAGGCGGCAAGCGCCACCGAGGCGAAATCCCAGGATAGGAGCAGAGCGAGGTCGCTCAGGATCATGACGGCCACGGAGAGCAGATAGACCTTCTTCCTGCCGATGGTGTCCGACAGACCCCCAGTCGGAAGTTCGAGCAGGATCGCTGCGGTCGAGTACGCTGCGATGACGGCTCCGGACTCGAAAAGGCTCAGGCCCTTGGCGAGAACGAAGAGCACCATGATGGGGAACCCGATGCCCACGATGAACCAGTGAAGCGACTGGTTGACGATGTAGGCGGTCAGGAGGTTCGGGTCCTTCTTGGTCATGGGACGAAGGCTGAATGCAAATGTTACGCGGATTATGATTTCTGTCCACCCTTTCCGAAAGGACGCTTGCCTCGTGTGGAGGGACGCTCTACCGTGCAAAGTCTTTATAAACCCCTATTTAAATACCACGGGAAGGTGTCCCCATGGCCAAGATCAAGATCGAGAACGTTGTGGCTTCCACTTCTTTGGGTGAGGAGCTTGATCTCCAAGCGATCGCGCTCGCCCTCGACGGTGCCGAGTACGAGCCGGAGCAGTTCCCCGGCCTGATCTACAGGCTAAAGGAACCGAAGACCGCCACCCTGCTTTTCCGCAGCGGTAAGGTCGTGTGCACGGGCGCTAAAAGCCTGGAGCAAGTGAAGATCGCCATCAACAAGGTCGCCAAGCAGATCGAGAAGGCGGGCATCAAGGTGAAGTTGGAGCCGAAGATCGAGGTGCAGAACATCGTCGCCTCCAGCGACCTTGAGCAGGGGATCAATCTTAACGCGATCGCCATCTCCCTCGGCCTGGAGCGGGTGGAGTACGAGCCGGAGCAATTCCCTGGCCTAGTATACCGCCTCGATGTCCCGAAGGTGGTAGTTCTGCTGTTCGGCTCAGGCAAGCTGGTCTGCACCGGCGCTCGCAAGCCTCAGGACGTGGAGGCGGCGGTGAATAAGATCACCGAGGAGCTCAAGGCAGCCGGGCTGCTGCGCTAATGCGCATTCCCATCTTAGACAACCACGTGCACCTCCATCCGAGGGGCCGCCACGTCGAGGCGGTCAAAGAATTCCAGCGGGCCGGGGGCACGCATCTCGTCCTTTCTCACCTTCCTTACGAGGATGTTGCCATTTCATCGGAGAAGGATTTCGAAGCTTCCTACCAGATCACATTGCAGCTCGCTGAGAGATGTCGGGCTGAGACCGAGGTGGGAGTGGAGGTCACCCTTGGCCCCTATCCGGTGCTCCTGCTCGACCTGGAAAGGAAGCTAGGGCTGCAGAGGGCGATCGAGGTCATGAAGGGCGGAATGGAGATCGCACAGCGGTTCGTTCTCGAAGGCAAGGCGATAGGCATCGGCGAGGTCGGCCGACCGCATTTCCCGGTGCCGCCGGAGATCCTCACGGCTTCGAACGACATACTGGTGTACGGAATGGGCCTGGCCAGGGAGGCCGATTGCCCGATCGTCCTGCACACCGAGAGCGCCACCCCTGAGAGCATGAAGGAACTGGCTTCATTCGCTGACAAGGCTGGATTGAGGAGGGAGCGAGTGGTGAAGCACTACTGCCCTCCCCTAGTGCTCGAAGAAGAGAACCACGGCCTCTTCCCTTCGATACTGGCCTCTCGCACCGCCACCAGGGAGGCGTTGTCCAAAGGGTCGAGGTTCCTGCTGGAGACCGACTACCTGGACGATATGCAGCGGCCGGGCGCGGTCATGGCCATCATCACAGTGCCCAAGAGAACCAGAGCGTTGCTGCAATCGGGCGAGATGACCAGCGAGATCGCCTACAAGGTGCACAAGGAGAATCCCAAGCTGGTCTACGGCATCGACGTGCGCGAGTGATCAGGAGCGGATGAAGAACTTGGCATATTCGTTCCGGCACTCGCCCCATTGCACTTCCACCCTTTCGATGCGGGCCCGGGGATGCTCCTCCCTCAGACGGCGGACCACCTCTTCGATGCTGTGCTTGTCACCTTCGAAGACGGCCTGCACAGAACCATCGGACAGATTGCGGACCCAGCCGCACACCTTCTGCTGATTGGCGAAGCGCCTGGTATAGTCCCGGAAGTGCACGCCCTGCACTATGCCAGTGAACCGGACCTCCGCCCTCGCCCTCATGCCATATAACGGATGTTCTGTGGAGTGATAATCCTTTCCTTCGGCGGTCGCCTAAGGAGAAGTGTCTGGATTGACCTCACCCCGAGCCGAAAATCCTTAAATACTGCCATAGGCAATCTATCCACGACCAGATGGGATGCATTCTGGTTCGAGCCGTAGGGCTCGGGATGGATGGGATCATGAAATCATTGGTCGAGGAAGCGCTGGCTAAGGATAGTGGCATGGCAGTTGGGCCTTCGGTTTTCGGTATGCAGCAGCCCACGGCGTCGCAAGGCGAGGCCTCGGACGCCGAGCTGGTGGAACTGCTGCAGCGGCTCAAGACGAACGTCAAGATCATCGGCGTCGGAGGGGGCGGGTGCAACACCATAGCCCGCATCTGCGAGGAAGGGATCATTGGGGCGGAGCTCTACGCCGCCAACACCGATGCCCAGCACCTCTTGACCATCAGGGCACCGCACAAGATCCTCCTGGGACGGAGGAGCACCCGGGGATTGGGAGCTGGAGCCTTGCCACAAGTTGGCGAGGGCGCTGCCAGAGAGGCGGAAGATGAGCTGAAGAAGGCCCTGGCGGACGCGCACATCGTATTCGTCACCGCGGGCATGGGGGGCGGCACCGGTACCGGTTCCGCTCAAGTGATCGCGCAATTGGCCAAGGACGCGGGCGCTTTGGCGGTGGCCGTGGTCACCGTGCCATTCAAAGGCGAGGGTCGGGACCGCATGGAGAACGCGGAGTGGGGCCTGGAGCGGCTGCGAAACTACGCCGATACGGTCATAGTGGTGCCTAACGACAAGCTGCTGGAGCTCGTGCCCAGGCTATCGCTGAACGCGGCCTTCAAAGTGGCCGATGAGGTCCTCATGCGCGCTATCAAGGGCATCACCGAGCTCATCACCAAGCCCGGATTGGTGAACCTGGACTTCAACGACGTCAAGACCATCATGAAAGGTGCGGGCGTGGCCATGATCGGCCTGGGCGAGAGCGATGCGGACGCCGACGACCGGGCGCTGGAGGCCGTGGAGCAAGCGCTCAGCTCGCCGCTGCTGGAAGTGGATATCTCTGGAGCGAACGGCGTGCTCGTGAACGTTATCGGTGGACTGGACATGACCATCAGCGATGCGCAGCGCGTGGCGGAGGAAGTACAGAAGCGCGTGTCCCCGACCGCTCGCATCATCTGGGGCGCGGCCATAGACCCTACGCTCGCGCACCGCATCCGGGTCATGGTCATAGCCGCAGGAGTGCAGTCGAAGCAGATCCTCGGCCGGTCGGGAGATATGACCCGACTGAAGGAGGCGGACGTCGACTTCATAAAATGAGCTCGCTCTGAGCCCTCGGAGCGTTCGCCTGATGCCTTTCGTCCTCCTTTCCACCCGGTTTCCTGGCGGTGGTGGTCGCACTTAAAGTATATTAGCATGTACGGTAATGCAGAGCGCACGAGACTCAATGCAATGACCACTGGCACTTGCCTTGGGAGGATTGTCAATGAAGTCGTTCATCAGTGACGCGCTCGCTCGCGCAGGACCGGCGGCCCCGACCGAAATGGCCCCATCATACCAGCAGAACTTCGCCGCGGAGGACGAAGAGCTGGAACGGATATTGGCCAGCCTTAAGACCAACATTAAGATCATTGGCTGCGGCGGCGGTGGATCGAACACCATCGACCGCATGACCGAGTCGGGGATCCTGGGGGCGGAGCTCTACGCCGCCAACACCGACGCGCAGCACCTTCTAGCCGTTCGCGCGCCGCACAAGATCCTGCTCGGCCGCAGGACCACCCGCGGTCTGGGAGCGGGAGCGTTGCCTCAAGTGGGCGAAGAAGCGGCCCGCGAGGCGGAAGAGGAACTGAAGAAAGGTCTGCAAGGAGCGGACATCGTTTTCATCACCGCCGGTCTGGGCGGTGGAACTGGAACAGGTGCGGCGCCGTTCGTAGCCCAACTAGCCAAGGAGATGGGGGCGCTCACCGTCTGCGTATGCACCTCGCCCTTCAAGGCGGAAGGCGTCATCCGCATGGAGAACGCGGAGTGGGGCCTGGAGCGCTTGCGCAACATCGCTGACACGGTAATAGTCATACCCAACGACAAGCTCATCGAGCTGGTCCCCCGGCTCTCGCTGAACGCGGCGTTCAAAGTGGCCGATGAGGTCTTGGTCCGGGCCATCAAAGGGATAACTGAACTGATCACCAAGCCAGGCCTGGTGAACCTGGACTTCAACGACCTACGCACCATCATGAAAGGTGCGGGCGTGGCCATGATCGGCCTGGGAGAGGGCGAGGACGACGACCGCATCGATCAGGCTGTGAACGAAGCCATCAACTCGCCGCTCATCGATGTGGACATCTCCGGGGCGATGGGAGCGCTCGTCAACGTGACGGGCGGAGAGAACATGACCGTCTCCGAGGCGGAGAAGGTGGCGGAGATCATCCAGGGCAGGATAAGCCCGAACGCGCGCATCATCTGGGGTGCGGCGATAGATCACACCCTCCAAGACCGGGTCCGGGTCATGGTCGTCATCACCGGGGTCAAATCAAAGCACATCCTGGGTCCGAAGGAATCGGCGAACAGGGACAACATGGAAGTCGATTTCATCAGGTGAACCAAAAGGAATTTAATATAGAAGCGATTCGGGAACAGTTGAAGAGTGCATCGCGATGGACGTAGTCGAGAAATCGTGGGAAGTCCAAAAGGACATCGAGGAACGCGTCAAGCACGTCGGCAAGGGCAAGTACGGCCGTGTCATCAAGATGGCCCGCAAGCCCACCAACGACGAGTACATCAAAACCATGACCGTCACAGGTCTAGGGGTGTTGCTCATCGGCGGCCTAGGCTTCCTCATTTACCTGATCTGGACCACCGTCCCAGGGTTCTTCCGCTAGGTCCGCTCTGATGGGGCGTGCAAACACTATGAACGAAGAGGTCAACCCACCGGCTGCTCCCGTAGAGCCAGCCCAAGCACCGGCCACGCCAGCAGCGCCCGCCGGAGGACTTACATTAACCGGAGAGAAGGACGCGCGCATGGTGGCTGCAGCAGGCGTGGCCGCCTGGAACATCCAGCTGAAGAGTGCTGAGTCCGTCAAGCGCAAGGTCAAGATCAAGGTCAACCTGACCATCACCGGCGTGGAAGGCGCGGCCGAATGGCAGGCCCGGATCAACGACACGGTCAAGATGATCTGGGAGAGCGGAACCTCTCCTGAGGTCGAGCTCAATCTGGAAGGCACCAAGGCCAAGGACCTGGTGTTCGAGCTCCAGGCCCCCAAGGGCGTTCGTTACGGCGAAGGTGCCAAGGCCGAAGTGGAAGCGTGCTTCCTCGGCGCCCCGACGATTTGCGACCACATGGAGTTCTCGGCCACGGCCAGGCAGTCAATGGTCGCGCTCAAGGCCTCCATCGGCCACGAGCGGCAGGTCGCTGACGACGTGGCATCCAAGGCCAAGGCCGCGGCCGCCAAGAGCGGCATCTACGCTATCCTGTCTCCGACCACACTTCGGGGCTATGTGCTCATCGAGGGCATGAACACCGACGAACTCAAGGAGACGGTGCGCGGGATCAGGCGCGCACGAGGCCTCGTGGAAGGAGAGACGAGCTTCGCCGAGATCGACCACTTCCTGACGCCGAAGCCATTGGTCTCCGGTATCATGGAAGGAGATGTCGTCGAGCTCATTGCTGGCCCATTCAAGGGCGAGAAGGCGCGTGTCAAGCAGATCGACGAGGCCAAGGAGGAGATCACCGTCGAGCTCTTCGAGGCGATGGTGCCCATCCCCGTGACGATCCGTGGGGATCATGTGCGCGTGCTAGGGAAGGAGAAGTGATTCAATGGTCGATACAATCGAAGTGCTAGTTGAAGGAGGAAAGGCCTCGCCAGGCCCGCCGCTCGGTCCCGCTCTGGGCCCCATGGGAGTGAACGTGGTCCAGGTGGTCGCGAAGATCAATGAGAAGACGAAGGGGTTCGTGGGCATGAAGGTCCCGGTCAAGGTCATCATCGACCCCAAGACGAAGACGTTCGAAATCAAGGTCGGCACCCCGCCCACCTCCGCCCTCCTGTTCAAGGAGATCGGGACGGAGAAGGGCTCAGGCACGCCGAACACCTCCAAGGCGGGGAATATCACCATCGAGCAGGCGATAAAGGTCGCCAAGATGAAGATGGACTCCCTCATGGGCAAGGACCTGAAGCATCAGGTGATGGAGGTCATCGGCGTCTGCGTCTCCTCCGGCATCACCGTGGAAGGCAAGGACCCGAAGGTCATGCAGAAGGAGATCAAGGCGGGCAAGTGGGACGCGAAGTTCGCGGCCTGAACGCCCTCCCGCTCCACAGAAAGCCTTATTAATAACAGGTGTATAGGGGGACTCCACCACTGTAGGAGAGCCACGCGCTCGATTGCACTACGGGAGGGATAACATTTGGTAGAAAAAGCGACCCTAACGGCCGTCAAGAAGGCGCTCGAGAAATCGAAGAAGCGCAACTTCGTGGAAACGGTCGACATATCCATAAATCTGAAGGACATCGATCTTTCTGTCCCCAAGAACAGAATCCAGGACGACGTCGTCCTCCCCCACGGGAGAGGAAGACAGATCAAGGTCTGCGTCATCGGCGGGAACGAAATGGTGGCCAAGGCGAAGACCGTGGCCGACCGGGTCCTGACCGCGGACGAATTGGGCAAGATCGCCGACGACAAGAAGCTGGCGAAGAAGATGGCGGCGGAGTTCGACTACTTCATCGCCGAGGCCACGCTCATGCCCACGATCGGTAAGCGCTTGGGTATCGTCCTAGCGCCCCGGGGCAAGATGCCCAAGCCCATTCAGCCCGGCGCGGACCCCAGACCGATCATCGAGACCCTGCGCAAGACCGTATCCGTGCGTTCCAAGGACCACAAGACGTTCCACGCGCCCGTCGGCACGGCGGACATGACGCCGGAGCAGATCGCGGAGAACATCGATTCCATTTTGAAGAGGCTTACGACCAAGCTGGAAAGGGGCCAGATGAACATCGGTTCCGTCTACGTGAAGACGACCATGGGCCCCTCGGAAAGAGTGATGTAGGAGGCGAGCAAATGGCGCACGTTGCAGCTTGGAAGAAAGACGTGGTGAAGGAGCTCGCCGATGCGATGAAGGCCCACAAGGTCGTGGCGATCGTGAACTTGCACGGCATCCCTTCCGCTCAGCTACAAATGATGCGACAGGGCATGCGCCCCAAGGCGGCCATCATCATGTCCCGCAACACGTTGATGAACATCGCCATCGACGAGGCGGCCAAGGAGAGGCCCGGGCTGGAGAAGCTCAAGGACCAGCTGGGCGGACAGGTGGCCATCGTGGCCACGGACGCCAACCCATTCCGGCTGTTCCAGGAGATGGAGGCGACCAAGTCCAAGGCCGCGGCGAAGGCCGGCGAACTGGCCCCCGAGGACATCGAAGTAAAGGCGGGAGACACCCCGTTCAAGCCTGGCCCCATCGTGGGACAGCTTCAGAAGGCCGGCATTCCCGCAGGCATAGAGGGCGGAAAGATCGTCATCAAGAAGGACAAGGTGCTGGTGAAGAGGGGCGACCCCATCTCAGCTGAGCTGGCGGCCATCCTCCCCAAGCTGGAGATCCTTCCCATGACGGTGGGCATGGACCTGAGGGCCGCCTTCGAGGACGGCCTAATCTACAAGAAGGACGTGCTGGACATCCCGCGGGACTACTACACGTCCCTGTTGGCGACCGCATCGCGCAACGCCATGGGCCTGGCGATGGAGATCGTCTACCTGGCGCCCGAGACCGTGGGACCGCTGATGGCCAAAGCCTATCGGCAAGCGGTCGCGCTCGGCGTGAAGGCCGCGGTGCCGACGAAAGACACTATCAAGATCCTCTTGGCAAAGGCGGAGGCGAACATGCTCGCCATCGCGTCCCAAACACCGGAAATCGGGGACGAGCGTGTGAAACAGAGGTTGTCATCGACGCCCTCTTCCCCATCCCCCGCCGCGCCGAAGAAGCAGGCGGAGGCCAAGGAGGAGAAGAAAGAGGAAAAGGTCAGCGAGGAGGATGCCGCAGCTGGCCTTGGTCAACTATTCGGATGAGACTAAGGAGGTAAGAAACATGGAATACGTATACAGCGCCCTGGTTCTTCATGCCGCTGGAAAGCAAATCAACGAGGAGTCGGTCGCCGCTGTCCTGCAGAGCGCCGGCGTAGCGCCGGATGCCACCAGGATCAAGGCCCTGACCGCTTCATTGGAGGGCATAGACATCGACGAGGCCATCGCAAGCGCCGCCGTCATGGCTGCCCCGGCCGCCGCGCCCGCCGCTGCTCCAGCCGCTGGAGAGAAGAAGGAAGCGAAGAAGGAAGAGGAGAAGAAGGAACATGTCAGCGAGGAAGAGGCCGCAGCCGGTCTCGGCGCTCTGTTCGGTTGAACTGGAAGGCATTTCGCCTCGCCTTTTCCGACCCGATCCACCGGCTTGGCTGGCATCCTACGGCCAAGGCCGCGGGTCACCTCAAACCCCTTGGGGCCTATGCCCCCGATCTCAACTTTTGCCTGCTTCATCGTGCATCTTGATGTAATCCTCTCGCGAGATCAGAGGTTCGCCGATCGAACGGAGGGTCTTGTCCGAGATCGAACCTTGCCGCACCATTTCGACTCCCGCTGCCTTCGCGGCGTCCAGTACTGAGCTCACGTCCTCCCCCTTGTCAATCTTCCTTCTCAGCACAATGGCGTGAGGGCGCAGCACGGCAGTGAGATCTGCCCCCATGGCCCTGGAGAACTTCCTCATGACACCTAGCAGCTCTTCGAACTGCTCCATCTCCCAGAAATAGCAGCTGGAGACGAGGACGATGTGCTTGAGCTGCAGCTCCTTCCTCCTACTAGGCAGCATGATGCCGCCCTCGGACCTAATCACCAGCTCCAAAAAAGGCACTAGTCTGTTCAGAAGGTTCTGCATCTCTCCTGGCATGACCGCGTAGTAGGGTATGCCGAACACCCAGACCTCCGCCTCCCGGAACTTGGGATAGAGCTCCTGCATGTCATCTTTGAAATGACACTCTCCCGGCGTTCTTCCCCAGCAAGCGAAATCTCCAGTGCACGGTCTGATCTTCAACTTCCTGGCATACAATAAGGTGACCTCCGCCCCCGCCCCCTTCATGCCTTCCAGGAGCGGGTTCAGGATGAGCGCCGTCATTCCCTTGTCCATTCTCGGGCTGCCCTGGACCGCCACTACCTTCGTCGCCTCTCACCTTCGCGGGACCTTGCCCGCCTCGAAGAGAAATAGAAATGAGTTATATTTACGACGTGGTGGGCGAAGAAAACTACCCTTTCAATCCGATGGACGCAGGGACTAGAGACTGGCCAGTATTCCAAACATCACATCTTCTCGAATACCTGGGACATCTCCTTCTCAATAAGGGTCGCGACGTCCTTGCCCAGCTTCTCCCTCATCTCCGCCGGCACGATCTGGATGCCCAGCTCGGCGACGCACTTGCCCAGCTTGATGACGGCGTAGGTCTCGCGCATCTTCGCGTCCAGGAAATCGGAGACCGCCTCCTTCATCTCCCGCTTGATCTCCGGGTTCTCGTCGATCTTCTGCCGCACGTACTTCTTTATCTCATCCTTGACCAGATCGCGCAGAGCTTCGATGACCAAGTCCTCGGTGTTCGACACGCCGATGGTGCTCTTCAGCATGTTGTCCATGACCAAGCGCTATCCCTCGCAGGCGAATCATGCGCGGGCGGCTATAACTATTTTCACATGATGAGGGTCTAGAGATACCCTCATGCAGGCTGATGGTTCGGGGGGCAATTTCGTATAGCTAAGGCATTCTCGCAGAAAAACGGGGTGCGCGATGCGCACGAAGAATGACCCCTCCTGAACCACGTGGCACTCCTTCTACGCATGTCCCCCACTTCTCATCTCGACCACCCGGGCCAGCGCTGACGTTACAGTTAAATAATCACATCCTTTTCTTTCGCTAGATCACGGATGAAGCTCATCGATGTCTACAGGACCGCCATCAAGCTTGGCCGGGAGGCGGACGTCCGCAGCGCCAAGGAGATCGAAACGGAACTGAAAAGGGAGAGGGAGAAGCACGAGAAACTGGATGCCAAAGGCAAGAAGCGCTTCGACGCCGACCGTCTCTGGAACCCCTACGCCGATTCGCGTCTTCTGTACGGGGATCCGGGAACGGAGGTCAAGGAGATGTTATGGGGCATCGATGTGACCTCGGCGGAGATCGTGCTGGCGGACCGCCTGCGCGAGCGCGGCCGCAACGTGGATGCGGTCATGGGCCACCACCCTACTGGCTTGGCAAGGTCCACCTTCCCTGAGGTCATGCATGCCATGGAGCACATGATGGAGGATTTCGGCGTCCCGATCAACGTGGCTGAGGACGTCATCGCGCCCCGCATCAAGGAGGTGCAGAGAGGCGTGCACCCGGCCAACTTCAACCAGGCGGTGGACGCCTGCCGCCTTCTGGACGTTCCGTTCATGTGCCTTCACTCCCCCTGCGACATGCTGGGACAGAGGTTCGTGCAGAAGCTCACGGAAAAGAAAAGGCCGGAGCGGGTATGCGATGTCATCGATCTACTATCGGAGATACCGGAGTACGATATGGCCATGAAGCTGAACAACCATCCTGAGGTGGTCGTGGGGGATAGAGGCCGAAAAGCGGGCAAGATCATGGTGAAGTTCGCCGGCGGGACCGCGGGACCGAAGGAGATGTACGACTCGCTTTCCAAGGCGGGGGTAGGAACCTTCGTCTGCATGCACATGCCCGAGAATCACCTGGAGGAGGCGAGGAAGGCGCATATCAATGTGATAGTCGCTGGACATATGGCTTCCGATTCCGTGGGCATCAATCTCATGGCGGACAGTATGGAGGAGAAGGGAGTGAACATCACGCCTTTCTCGGGCTTGCTGAGGTACGAGAGGAAATGAGCAGAGGTCAGTACCAGGAAAGGAGCGTCCGGGTGCTCAAGGACCCGGCCAAGCTGTCGTTCGACTTCGTGCCAGATAAGCTGGTGCATCGGGAGCAGCAGCTCTCCGGGCTGTGGATGCTCTTCCGCCCGGTGCTGGAGCAAGGCACGTCCCAGACCGCTTTCCTCATCGGTTCCGTGGGAACGGGCAAGACGGCCACCTCCAAGCGTTTCTGCCTGGACTTCATCAAGGAGGCCCATGACAAAGAGCGGGCGGTGGATTTCGTCATCGTCAACTGCCGGCAGCGGAACTCGGAGAGCAGCGTTCTGCTCAGGCTGGTCACGCATTTCGATGATCACTTCCCGGACCGTGGCTTCTCCTCGGCGGAGATGCTGCGCTCCCTGCGCAAGCACATCGAGAAGCGCAAGCTGCATCTGATCGTGGTGCTGGACGAGGCGGACGTGCTGCTGCGGAAAGGGGCCGGAGATCTCATCTACCATCTCTCGCGCTTCGACGAGGAGAAGGTAGGTGGCCGGGCATCGCTCTCCCTCATCCTCGTGTCGCAGAAGTACGTGCTGGACTTGCTCGACCCCGCCTCCTCGTCGACCTTCAAGCGGGCGAACGCCATCACCTTCGACAGATATGATGCCAAGGAGCTGGCGGACATCGTCAGCGACCGTGCCGCTCTGGCCCTCTTCCCTGATGCCATCGACAAGGGGCCGATCGAGCTCATCGGCGACATCGCCTCTGAGTTCGGAGACGCGAGGTTCGCCATCGAGCTGCTGGAGAAGGCCTCCATGCTGGCGGAGGAGGAGAGCGTCAGCAAGGTGAACGCGGAGCACGTACGGGCGGCGAAAGCGCTCACTTACTCCGTCGTCACCGAAAGCAAGATCGAGGAGTTGGACAAGCAGCGCAAGATCGTGCTCCTGTCCATCACCAGGGCCATCAAGGACCAGGCATACGTGACCACCGGGGACGTGGAGAGGGTGTACAAGGTGGCTGCCGAGGAGTACGGCGAGAAGGCGCGCGCGCACACGCAGTTCTGGGCTTACATACAGGACATCGCCAACGCGGGGCTGATCTCGACAAGAGTGGTGGGGGACGCGAGCGGCGGCGGGAGGACCACTTACATCTCGCTGCCCGACATCCCCTCCAAGGTTCTGCGGGAGAAGCTGGAACAGCTGCTGGGCGCGTGAAACCGACCCGGTTACAAATGCCCAAAGGATATAACCGGGGCCAGCAATCCTTGGGGTGGTCGGAATCATGAAGCGGACCCCCCTCTATGATGCGCATGTCGGCCTAGGAGCAAGGATCGTTCCCTTCGGAGGCTGGGACATGCCGTTGCAGTACACCTCCATCATCGACGAGCACGTGGCTGTCCGCAAAGCGGCCGGCATGTTCGACGTCTCGCACATGGGCGACCTGATCATCCGGGGAAAGGGGGCGAAGGAGCTCATCCGCAGGCTGCTCACCAACGATATCGACGATATGCCAGTGGGCAAGGCCATGTACGGCCACCTGCTGGACGAGGACGGCATCATCATCGACGACCTCATCGTCTGTCACTGGATCCAGGATGAGTATCTCATGGTGCCCAATGCGGCCACCACCCAGAAGGTGCTCGCCTGGGTAAGGTCCAAAGCGGACGGACAGGAGATAATCGACGTCTCCGACAGGCTGGCCTGCATCGCTGTTCAGGGACCGAAGGCCATCGATGTTCTGGAGAACCTCACCTTCCACGACCTGAGCAAGATGAAGCATTTCACCGGCGCCTTTGTGGATGTCTTCGCCGAAGGGGCGGATGCCAGAGGATTGGTAGAAGGCTTCCAGCAATCCGGTTTCTTGTGCGACACCATCGTCAGGCAATGTCGACCAGGGACCAAGGGAACGGTGGGCGACTACAGCGAGCTGTGCTACATCTCCCGCACCGGCTACACGGGGGAGGACGGCTTCGAGGTCCTGGTCGAAAGCTCATCCGCCGTGCCCCTATGGAATATATTGCTCCGGGTAGGAGAGCAGCACGGCCTGAAGCCTGCGGGCTTGGGAGCGAGGGACACCCTCAGATTGGAGATGGGCTACCTTCTTTCCGGCACCGATTTCTACGGCGGCCAGACCTCGATGCAGACCGGCCCCCTTTGGGTGATCAAGTTCGGGCACGAGTTCATTGGCAAAGCGCAACTGCTAGAGCAGAAGGAGGCGGACGACTACCCTCGCCTGGTGTGCCTGGAGATGCTGGACCGGGGCATCCCCCGTCACGGCTATGAGCTTATGCACGAGGATGATACGGTCGGCCATATCACCAGTGGCACGCTCTCGCCATGTTTGAAGAAGGGCATCGCCATGGGGTATGTGAGGCCGCCCTACCACCAGCTGGGCACGGAGGTGGAAGTGGTCATCCGGGACGATCGGCATGTGGCCAGGGTCACGTCCGCGCCCTTCATCAAGAAATGACGGTTCGAGCTGAGGAACATGGAAAAGAGGCCATCCGGTTCAGTGGTGGACACGCTGCGCGCGCTCCTGGAGCTGCCCAGCCACTCGCATCACGACCGGGCCGAGATCGCGGGGTTCGCCATCAATTGGCTCGAGGATTTGGGCCTCGACGTGGGTCTGCATGGCGAGAGGAGCCTACCGGCCATCTGCGCTACGAACGGCGAAGGGGGAGCGATCTTCTCCGGCCATCTGGACACCGTGCCCATCGGCAACAAGTGGACGCGGGAACAGGGCGAGGTCGAAGGCGGCCGCATCTATGGCCGCGGATCGGCGGATATGAAGGGAGCGGTGGCGGCGATGCTGCACGCTTCCGAGGCACTGGTGCGCGATGACGTCCCATTCTCGATCTTCCTCACCACCGACGAGGAGGACAAGATGACCGGTGCTCGAGCTCTTTCCGAGCTGGACCTCCTCTGGGAATCGAAAGGCATGATCATTGGCGAGCCGACCGATCTGCTGCCCGCGTACAAAGAGAAGGGCATCTCCCGTTTTCGGCTCATCACTCATGGCACTGCCGCGCATGCCAGCCAACCCTGGCTAGGCGACAATGCCATCACCAAGATGAGTCGGGTGCTGGAGAAGCTTTCCCAGCTGCCTCATATCCCGGAGATCCAGGCGGAGGATCTCACCTTGTGCGTCTCCATAATCAAAGGCGGGACGAAGAGCAATGTCGTTCCTGACCACTGCGACGTGGAGATCGATGCCCGATTCCCCACTCCTCTGACCTATCGCAAGGTAAGGACCATCATCATGGACCAGCTCATGGGCGAGAACTACGACATCCAGATGCTCTATGAGCTGGAGGCGTACGAGGCGGACCCGGAATGCGAGATCGCCCTGACCATGAAGGAGCTGACCGGAGCGGACCTGATCGTTGTGCCATATGCCACTGAAGCCCCAGTCTACGCAGCGCAGAACCCCAACATCATCGTCTGCGGCCCGGGGGGAATGAACATGGCCCACGCGGACGATGAGTACGTGGAGCGTTTCAAGCTGGAGCGGGCCACCGAGGTCTACGTGGAGCTCGCCAGGCATCTGGCCTAGGGGTACACCCTGGCCACGGTGCGCGGGAACGGTATCGCATCGCGGATGTGCTCAAGCTTGCACACCCAGCGCACCACCCTTTCGATTCCCAGCCCGAAACCAGAATGCGGCACGGAGCCGAAGCGCCTCAGGTCCAGATACCATTCGTAAGTGCTCAGGGGAACGCTCTGGCATTCCAGGCGGGAGATCAGGTTGGCAAGTTCGGTCTCGCGCTCGCTGCCTCCGATGATCTCACCGTAGCCCTCGGGAGCGAGCATGTCCGCGCATTTGACCGTGGCTGGATCGTCCGGGTCCTCCTTCATGTAGAAGGCCTTGCACTCCTTGGGGAAGTTGGTCACGAACACCGGCAACTTCTCTTCCGTTGTCACGGCGCGTTCCTCCACCGCTCCCAGATCGCATCCGAAGGAGAGGTCGAAGCCTTGCCCCCTGAGCAAGTCGATGACCTGAGAATAGCGCAGGCGCTTGAACGGGGGACGGACCTCTTTCAGCGTGTCTGGGTCCCGACCAAGCAGCTTCAGCTCCTCTCTGCGCTCGCTGAGAGCCTTCTCCACCATGGCGCATACGAGCTGCTCTTGGATCTCCATGTTGCCGGCGTTGTCCACCCAGGCCTCCTCCAGCTCCAGATGCCAGTACTCCGTCAGGTGCCTGGTGGTGCGGGACTTCTCCGCCCGGAAGGAAGGGGTCAGGGAATACACCCTGTCCAGGGAGAAGATGAGCGCTTCCAGATACATCTGCGCGCTCTGGCTCAGATATGCTTCGCGATCGAAGTACTTCAGTTTGAAGAGCGTCACCCCGCCCTCGCAGGCGTTCTGGGTGAGGATCGGAGGAGTGACCTCGGTGAAGCCGTTCTGCTTCAGCCACTCCCGGGCACCATCGATGATCGAGGCCTTCACCTTCATGACCGCGTTCTGCTCCCGCGAGCGGATCCACAAATGCCGGTTGTCTAGCAGCAGCTCCTCGCTCTGGTACTCGGTGATGGGGAACGGTTTCGCCGTGCCGACGATGATGAAGGAGGAAGCCCGGACCTCCTTTCCGCCGGGGGCGCGCTTGTCCTCGGCCACTTTGCCCGTGACGATGACAGAGGATTCGATGAGGGCGGCCTTGGCCCCTTCCAGCTCTGCGTCCGGAAGGATACCTTTCTTGGCCGTCACCTGTATGATGCCTGTGGAATCGCGCACCACCGCGAAGACGATGGCGCCCGAGCTCCGAGTACGATAGATCCAACCGCGGATGACGACCTCGTCCCCCGGGATGGAAGAGGAGAGCACCTGGCCGATGGTCATTGGCAGCGTCATCCCTCGCACCAACTACTTCCGGCTATCTTTTCCTTTCGGTGGTGTTGCTCCGGCGGAGTTGCTGGCTCACCAGCACATAGCTTAATGAAAACGCAGGTCGGTTCTGGGAGCCGTGATGTTCCGCGAAGGCGACGTCAAGGACCTGCAGGACCTCATGCGAATAGAGCAGGAGTGCTTCGGCAAGCAGGGGTTCAGCCGTCGATTGGTGGAGGTCCTGCTGCTGGAGGAGGACGTGAGCACGATCGTGGTTGAGAATATGGAGGAGATTGTCGCCTACTCCATGCTCTTCGAGGAGGAGAAGAACTGGAGCACGCGCATCATCTCCATCGCGGTGATGCCGGAGCAACGAGGAAAAGGCGTCGCCAAGGCCTTGCTTCAACGCATGGAACTTCTTTCAAGGAAGAAACAAGCCAAGAAGATGACCCTGGAGGTGGGGATGGTCAACGTCCCGGCCATCAACCTCTACCTGAACTTCGGCTTCAAGATCGAGGGGAACGTTCCGGACTACTATGGCCAAGGAAAGGATGCCTTCTACCTCGAGAAGCGCCTGGTGCCTTCGTAATCGAGGATGAGTAGGGAACCCGTCCTAGCGCCTGGTTTTTCTCATATCTGGCTAGGTTTCTGGGGCACCTCCGCGTCTTGACGAATCATTAAATACTGAACCGTGTATTCGCCGGTTGTCTACAACCTTCGCGGGGACATGGCTAAAGGTGATGATGGATGGAAGAGACCCTATGCAACGTTGAATTCCTGAAGAACAATAACACATACATCGCCCGCGTCCAGAGCGACCTGGGCGGTCTCCGGGAATACCGCAGTTCCAGCTTCGAAGAGGTGCTGGAACAAGTCATCATCGATCTGCAAGAGGAATTCGAGACCGCCGTGTGATCGGTCGGCGAACATCGTAGCGAAGGTTGCGTCGCCTGGCCCAATCGGTCTAGGCATGAGGCTCCGGGAACCACGGGACCTCATCGCGATGAAATGGAGGGATTCGAGTGCAAGACAACGAGAAACTGGAATATGAGGAGGTCATCTCCACCTACTACGGCGATGATCAGGTAACGGCGCTCGTCAACCTCAAGGTGGACACCAAGGACGCAGAACGCATCGCGGAGAGGATATCAGGCTATCTAATGGTCGAGGATGTGTTCTTGGTGACCGGCGACACGGACATCGTGGCGAAGGTCAAGGTTCAAAACTACAATCAATTGAAGAGATTCTTGGTGTCGATGATCTCTCCAGCATCCCCGGCGTGAAGGACAGCAAGACGCTGATGGTCGTCTCCACCTTCAAGGAGAGGGGCGACCTGAAGTTCGAGCCGGAAGGCTCCAAGGAGAACGGGAAGTAACACGGTCATATGACCGATCAGGTGAGATCATGGATTCGGATTCGAGGTTGAGGCAGATCATCGAGGTGCTGGACCAGCTGGCCGAAGATACCTCGGTGCCCAGGAACATCAGACGTGGCGCCACCTCAGCGAAGGAGCGCTTGCTGCAGACGAAAGAGGCCATGGACGTCAGGGCCGCCAGCGCGATATTCATCCTCGATGACCTGGCCAACGACCCTAACATTCCCTTGCACGGACGGACGTTGATCTGGAACATCATCAGTCAGCTGGAAACCATAAAGTGATCCTCTTGGCGGGCATCATGGCCTGCCTTTCAGCCCTCCCCTTTCCAACCACGCCAGCAAGAAAAGTTTATCAACGCGCGGGGGATTAGCTCAAGGCGCTCAAGCGGCTGTGGTCTAGTGGTTATGACCGGAGCTTCCCAAGCTTCTAACTCGGGTTCGAATCCCGGCAGCCGCACTCTCCCTGCCCCGGTGTCATCCTGGCGCGATGTCCGAATGCTGGTTCATCTTTGATTGGGTTCTTCACCGATTTC